>NZ_JAPYKS010000015.1:0-176339 GCF_037179605.1 Mesorhizobium salmacidum (SeqCode) | reverse complement strand
GAAGCACCGGAGAACCCGGAGATCCATCTCAAGACGCTCGGCAAGTCGCCTGAAGAGATGGTAGATGCCCTGGAACACTGGCTGAACGAGCGTGACATTGCGGAAGATCAATATGACAATGGCGGCGGCATCTGACGACACGTCGATGCTTGAGATCTTCGAGCGGCTGGCGCTAGCGGCCGGGCGTGAGGTCATGCGTGTGTTCCACGCCGGCTGCGCGGTCGACCGCAAATCGGATTCCTCGCCGGTGACCGAGGCGGACCGCGAGAGCGAGAAGATCATCCTCGCCGGCCTGCGTGCGGAATTCCCCGACATTCCCTGCGTGGCCGAGGAGGAGGCGGCGGCCGGTGTAATGCCGGGCGAACTTGGCGAGACCTTCTTCCTCATTGATCCGCTTGACGGCACCAAGGAATTCGTCAACCGGCGCACCGACTTCACCGTCAACATCGCGCTTGCCCGCCATGGCGTGCCGGAAGTCGGCGTTGTCTTCGCGCCATGCAGCGGCCGCTTCTTTTCCGGTCTGCCGGGCAGGGCGGAAGCCCTCGAAATCGATGGCGACTACCGGATCGTTTCTCGCCGGCCGATTTCGGTGAGAACGGCCGCGACGCCGCTGGCGGTGGTTGCCAGCCGCTCGCACAACACGCCGGAAACCGAAGCCTATATTCGCGACCTTGGTGCCGCCGAGATCGTCTCGGTCGGTTCGTCGCTGAAATTCTGCCTTCTCGCCAATGGCGAGGCGGATGTCTATCCGCGCTTCGGCCGCACCATGGAATGGGACACGGCGGCGGGTGACGCGGTGCTGCGCGCCGCCGGTGGCACGACACGCACGCTGGACGGCAAGCCCTTGGCCTACGGCAAGCGCAACCAGGCCGATGACGAGGACTTCGCCAATCCGCATTTCATCGCCAGCGGCAGGGTTGCAACCGCGGGACGTGTCGAACGTTGAGGTGCCTTCGCCGATAACCTATCCTGTATAGGCGTTCCCTGAGTCGGTAGTTGAATGTCCTTTTTTCAGAAATGCCATGCCGTCATTCTGGGCGGGTTTCCGGTATGGACCAGCAATCGCGACGAAATAGTCATCAGGATGTTGCTGGGCCTCTACGCCCTCTCTCCCGCCCTTTTCGTCTTCGTCGAAATGTCTCCTACGGCCCTGGCATTTGTCGCGGCACTCATGGGCGCTCTTACCCTTTTGACGAAGGGTGCGCGCTTTGGCAGGGCAACGATAGGCCTCGCCGTAACTCTGGCCCTCTTGTCCGGCTTTGTCCTGTCGAGCGCCTTGTGGTCGGTTAACGCGAGCCGCTCTCTCATGGCGGCGAGGGACCTGTTTGGCTATTCGGTCGCCGCCATCCTGCTGTTTGAGTGCATTCTGGCGCTTCCGGGCGCTCAACGCGACCGGCTCGCGCGGGTCTCATTGGTCGGCATGTTGATCGGCCTGGTGTCGGTGATGGGTTGGGAACTGTATTTTGCGTTTTTGACCGAAAATCCGCGATTTGTGGAAAATGTTTTCACCCTCCACAAGATCACGGTCTATGGGGCTTTTTTTGCCGTCATGTTTCTTGCCCAGCCGCGGTTCGTCTGGAAGGGGCTTGCGGCTCTCTTTGCCGTGCTGACATTGCTCTACGGTCAATCGACCGGCGTCAATCTGGCGATTGTCTTCGTGGCGGTGATGTTTGTCGTGCCCGCCAAATACCGCCAGCACGCCTTGGTCGCATTCTTCGCCGTCTATTTGTCTTTTGCCCTGATCGCGCCCTTCGTCGTCTCGCCGCTGTTCGCCTACCTCAAAACCACGGGATGGCTGGTCTTCTATCCGGGAACGTTCGCCGCGCGGCTTGATCTTTGGCAGATGATCTCGCCCCACATTGCGGACCAGCCCGTTCTCGGCCATGGCGCCAATACGATGAGAAACGCGGTCGGGGTTGTGGTGAGTCCCACATATTATGCGCAGGTGGATCTCCCAAGCGCACACAATATCGTATTCGATTTGTGGTACGAGCTCGGAGCGCTGGGCATCATTGTGTATGGGGTGCTCCTGGGCGCGATCATAAGAATGATCGGCGGTTTGAGGGGCCCCTGCCATTTCATAGCCAGCAACTACCTGATCATAGCTGTTGTCGAACTGTCGGTCGACCATCGGATCTGGTTGTCATGGGTGCTGGGCACTTTGGTCTTCACAGCAGGGATCTGCATATTGCAGTGCCGTTCCGTGACCCGGCCGGGAGTGGATGACCGGACCAGAAGACGCGCGCCGACCGTCTCAGAATAACGGCGCGACGCGCCGGCCTGCGCCCCGACCGCTCTAAGCGAACGAGGTGTGTCGGCCTCTGCTATCAGGCGCCTATTCGGCCGCGGCCTGCGCCGAGTTCGAGCCGATATAGTTGCGGATCGTTTCGATGATCCGGTCCTGGTCGGCCTCGCTAAGATAGGGATGCATCGGCAGGCACAGGATGCGTTTCGGCAGGTCCTCCGAAACCGCAAGACCGGTCGGCGAGCGCGGGTAGTCGCGATAGGCGATCTGCTCATGCAGCGGCTTGACGTAATAGATGACAGACGGGATGCCTTTTTCGCTCAGATGCGCTTTAAGGCCGTCGCGTTTGGGCGTTTCGATCGCGTATTGCGCCCAGGCCGAACGGCTGCCATCCAGGTTACGGGCCGCGGTGACGATGTCGCCCAGGCCTTCTGCATAGCGCTTGGCTACCACCTGCCGCGCTACCATTTCTTCCTCGAGGATGGCCAGCTTCTCGATCAGGATTGCCGCCTGCAGCGTATCCAGCCGTGAATTGATGCCGACGCGGATGTTGTCGTATTGCGTCTCGCCCTTGCCGTGGAAGGCGAAGGAACGCAGCGTGTCGGCCAAAGCGTCATCATTGGTGAACATCGCGCCACCGTCGCCATAGCAGCCAAGCGGCTTGGCCGGATAGAAGCTGGTCGAGCCGACATGGCCGAACGAGCCGCACATCCTGCTTTCGAGCGAACCACCCATGGACTGCGCGGCATCCTCGATCACCAACAAGCCTTCGCGATTGGCGATAGCCATGATCGCCTCGTAGTCGGCGGCAAGACCGAACAGGTCGACGGGGATGATCGCCTTCGGCTTCAGTCGGCCTTCCTTCTTGATGGCCGCGATCGCCGCCTCGAGGCTGGCGATGTCGATGTTGTAGGTCTTCGGATCGACATCGACGAAAACCGGCTCGGCCTTGGCCAGCGCCACCACTTCCGCCGTGGCGGCGAAGGTGAAGCTCGGCACGAACACCGCGTCGCCCGGGCCGATGCCGGCGGCAAACAGCGGCAAAAGCAGTGCGTCGGTGCCGTTGGCGCAGGCAACCACATGCTTGACGCCGACATAGGCGGCGAGCTTCTTCTCGAATTCGGCGACCTGGGGTCCAAAGATGTACCGGCCATCCTCGACAACGTGGTCGATCGCGGCTTTCAGCCGGTCGCGGATTCGTTCGCGCTGCGCGCCAAGATCGATGAACTGCATGTCGGCCTCAATGCCTGCCAATAACCGGCCCGCTGGTACCAGACTTGGCGCGGCTGAAAAAGCCGGCTGCGGACCGGAGGTACGGTGCAAGTGTCGCAGCCCGTTACCGTGTTTTACCGGCGCATTGCCCCAAAAAGCAGGGAATCCGGGCTTGGCGGCTCAATCCAGGCCACTTTTATCGCGGTTTTCTGGCGCATGGAAACATAAAGTGATCGCTTTCGGGAGCCGATCAGCCGATCTCGTGCCGCCAGGGGGGATTGGCGCCGGCTCGTGATACCGTCACTGCCGCCGCCTTGGCGCCGAGCGCCAATGCTTTGCGGATTGCGTCTTCGGACAGGCGGGAAATCGCCGCCTTCGCCAGCAGGCCTTGCTCATGCAGGGAGGCAAGGATGCCGGCGTTGAACGTGTCCCCGGCGCCGACGGTGTCCACCACCTTGACTGTCTCCGGTATGACGGTGACACGGTGCTGCTTGCTGTAGCCAACGGCACCTTCGCTGCCATGGGTGACGACGATCAGCTTGGGGCCGCGTTCGAGCCAATTGCGCACCACATCCTCGTGCGAACCGGCTTCGCCGAACCAGTGGAGGTCTTCGTCCGACAGTTTGACGATGTCGGCCATCGCCATCATCTCCCGGATGCGCCTGAGGTGCTTGGCCTTGTCGGGGATGAAGTTCGGCCGGATGTTGGGATCGAGCATCATCACGCGGGCCTCATGCTCGCGCCGCATGAACTCCTCATAGGCCGAGCCAGCCGGCTCCGAGATCAGGCTGATGGCGCCGAACAGCATCGCCTCGATCTCGCCGCCGAGTTGCGGCAGGTCTTCGATGGTCAGCATGCGCCCGGCCGTGTTCTCGTCATAGAAGGTGTAGGTTGCCTGGCCGTTGTTCAGCCGCACGAAGGCCAGCGTCGTCGGCCGGGGCGAAGTGTGCGCGTAGGTTGAACTCACTTTGCTTGCCCCGAGCGCGTCCCGGAACTGGCCGCCGAACAGGTCCGACGACAGGCCCGAGAAGAAGCCGGCCGGCGCGCCGAGCCGGCCGAGCGCGATCGCCGTGTTGAAAACGGCGCCGCCGACATAGGGAGCAAAGGCCGGCTCACCCTCGGTGGTGGTGCGCGGCAGCATGTCGATCAGGGCTTCGCCGCAGCAGAGGATCATGGCTTCCTGGTCTCCGGCGGATAGATCACGCCCTTGCGGATGATGATGTTGGCGTAAAGCCGCGGCTCGCTTGTCGCGACGATGGCATGCGCCGACCTGACCCGTGCATAGAAGTCGGCGCCGGCCAGCGCAACCACCTTGCGGCCCGGAGCGCGTTTGGCGCAGATCGCCTCCATTTCATGATGGACGGGGTCGGCAAGCGACGGATCGCCTTTCACCGACGCGCGAAACAGCGCCTCCGGCACGACATCGTCGACCGGAAGCAGCGTCAGTATCGCGTCGAGTACGGGAATGAGGGCATGGCCGTCGGTCCGGATGAGGCGTCTTGCTTGCTCCTGCGCCGGATAGTTCCCGTCGACCAGGGCAATCTCGTCGCCATGGCCCATGGCGCGCAACGTCGCCAGAAGCTCCGGACCAAGCAGCGCCGGAATCCCGATCAGCATTCAGGCGCTCCTGGAGATCGTCGTCGAACCGATCAGGAAGCGTTCGGAAAGCGGCAGGCTGGCGCCGCCGAGCGCCCGGGCATGGATGCCCACGCTTCCCTCGCGGACGGCCGGAAGTTTCAGCCCTTCGCCGTCGATCGCGCCGATTGCCGTCACGACCGCCTCGACCAGCCTCTGGCGCACGGCCTTCGGCATCCAGCCGTCTATCACCGCGGCCTCGAAATCGATGACCGAGGACGCTGCCACGATGGCGTAAGCGAGCGCCCGCGAGGCGCTGGCGATCCACTCGTCGAGCTCAGTGCCGATCTCCCCCCAATCCTCGGGTGAGGTCCAAAGATACGAGGCCTCGACGCCACGCGCATTCAGTGTTTTTTCGAGCATGGCGATCGAGGCCACGTCGATCAGCTGGGTCGGTTTTCCATCCGGCCCGGGCACGGGCATTGAGCCGAGCGCGCCGGCATTGCCGGTCGGTCCGCCGAAGAGCCGGCCGTTGAGCACGATGCCGCCGCCGGCAAAGGCGCCGATGTAGAAATAGACGAAGTCCCGCGCCGCGCCCGTCTGGCCGAAGACCAGTTCGGCGCCGCAGGCGGAGGTGGCATCGTTTTGCAGGTAGACCGGAAAATCGCACTGTGCCTGGACGTCGGCCCTGATATCGCGATGGCGCCATTCGTCCATGACGTCGCGCGGCGCGCCGGCGGTGTCGGCCCAGTTCCAAAGTTCGAACGGCATGGCGATGCCGAGTCCGGCAATGCGCTTGTCCTGCGCCGGTGTCAGCTCGCCGCGCATCGTCTTCATGCCCGACGTGACAAACTCGACCGTCTCGCGTGGGGCAGGGTAGCGGTAGGAATGCTGCAGCATGGCGCGCACCTGCCCGAGGAAATCGATCAGCACGAGTTCGGCGCTACGGCGGCCGATCTTGAGGCCGATGAAGAAGGCGCCTTCGGGATTGAGCGCCATGGGGATCGAGGGCTGACCGATCTTGCCACGCAACGGCGCTTGGCGCACGAGCAGGCTTTCTTCCTCCAGTTCGCGCATGATGACCGAGACCGTCTGCGCCGAAAGTCCGGTCATGCGGGCAATGTCGGATTTCGCAAGACTGCCGTGCTGGCGCACCAGCGAAAGCACCAGGCGCTCGTTGTGGTCGCGCATGCCGCTCTGGTTGGTGCCGCGGTGAATAAGGCTCTCGTTCGCTTCGGGCGAACCATGCCTCGCAGTGGCGGTCTCCACCCTGTTCCTCCCGTCGTTTCCCCGGCAATGCTTTTGGGCCAGAATGAGTGAACGACGCAAGGCTGTCAATAATAAATAAGAGTGATTTAATTATTGACAGATGCCTTGCTGTGGTGTTCTTTGAGGGGGCATCCGCGCTGGGAGAAGTCGCTTGGATGCCGTGCGGGTGCCGGTTGGCCGGCACTCGAAAATGGTCCACTGGGAGGAAAATCGTGACCAATACAAAACTGTTGAAGTCCACCGTTTTTGCGGCGGCCGCGCTGGGTCTGATGGCGTTCGCTTCGTCCGCATCAGCCGCCGGCGTCGGCGCCTGCCTGATCACCAAGACCGACACCAATCCGTTCTTCGTCAAGATGAAAGAGGGCGCGACCGCCAAGGCCAAGGAACTTGGCGTCGATCTCAAGACCTATGCGGGCAAGATCGACGGTGACAGCGAGAGCCAGGTGGCGGCGATCGAAAGCTGCATCGCCGATGGCGCCAAGGGCATTCTGATCACCGCGTCCGACACCAAGGGCATCGTGCCGACCGTGAAGAAGGCGCGCGACGCGGGCCTGCTGGTGATAGCGCTCGACACGCCGCTCGACCCGATCGACGCCGCCGACGCGACCTTCGCCACCGACAATCTGGAGGCCGGCAAGCTGATCGGCGCCTGGGCCGCCGCCACTCTGGGCGACAAGGCCAAGGATGCCAAGATCGGCTTCCTCGACCTGACCCCCTCGCAGCCGACCGTGGACGTTCTGCGCGACCAGGGCTTCATGATGGGCTACGGCATCGACGTGAAGGATCCCAACAAGATTGGCGATGAGACCGATCCGCGCATCGTCGGCCATGATGTGACGAACGGCAACGAGGAAGGCGGCCGCAAGGCGATGGAAAACCTTCTCCAGAAGGACAACACCATCACCGTCATCCACACCATCAACGAGCCGGCAGCGGTCGGCGCCTACCAGGCGCTCAAGGCCGTCGGCCTCGAAAGCCAGGTGCTGATCGTCTCGGTCGACGGCGGCTGCCCCGGCGTGAAGTCGGTCGCCGAAGGCGTCATCGGCGCCACCTCGCAGCAATATCCGCTGCAGATGGCCGCACTCGGCATCGAGGCGATCGCCGCTTTCGCCAAGGACGGGACCAAGCCGAAGCCGACCGAGGGCAAGAACTTCTTCGACACCGGCGTCAATCTCGTCACCGACAAGCCCGCCAATGGCGTCAAGTCCATCGACACCAAGGAAGGCCTCGCCAAGTGCTGGGGCTAATGCCCGCCTGACCGGAACAAAACCGATGCGGCCGGGGGCTTGATCCCCGGCCGCATCGGGTGGACGATGCATCACTGTAAACGCGAATAATCCCGGCGACAGACCGGAAGGCGTGGAAGGCGTCAGCGCGTGGCTGAAGCCCTACGGGGAGAAAAAATGGCTCAAGTTCAGGAATTCGAGAAGGTTCTCTCGGCCAGCGACTCAAGTGTGGCCGCTTTCGACGAGCACAAATCAGCCGTCAAGCGCATCCAGCATTTTCTGCATTCGACGCCGGCCGCGGTGCCGCTGATCGTGCTGCTTCTGTCGATCATCATCTTCGGCATCACGATCGGAGGGCGATTCTTCTCGTCCTACACACTGACACTGATCCTGCAGCAGATCGCCATCGTCGGCATTCTCGGGGCCGCGCAGACGCTGGTCATCCTGACCGCCGGCATCGACCTGTCGATCGGGGTGATCATGGTGATTTCGGCCGTGATCATGGGCAATTGCGCGGTCAGCTACGGCATGCCGAGTGTGCTCGCCGTAGCGATCGGGCTTGCCGCCGGAGCGGCTTGCGGGCTGCTGAACGGGCTGCTGGTCGCCTATATGAAGCTGCCGCCCTTCATCGTGACGCTTGGCACCTGGAACATCGTCATGGCCACCAATTTCATCTATTCGGCCAATGAGACGATCCGCGACACCGACGTCGACAATCAGGCGCCGCTGCTGCACCTGTTTGCCCTGAGCTTCAAGGTCGGCACGGCGGTGCTGACGCTCGGCGTCATCGCCACGGTCGTGCTCGTGCTGGTTCTTTGGTACGTGCTCAACCACACCGCATGGGGCCGTCATGTCTACGCCGTCGGCGACGACCAGGAGGCGGCGAAGCTGTCGGGTATCCAAACCAAGAAGGTGCTGATGACAGTCTACACCCTTGCCGGGCTGATCGCCGCTTTCGCGGCCTGGGTCTCGATCGGTCGCAACGGCTCGATCTCGCCGTCCGCTGCCGTCACCGACTACAATCTGCAGGCCATCACCGCGACGGTGATCGGCGGTATTTCTCTCTTCGGCGGCCGCGGCTCCATCCTCGGCACCTTGTTCGGCGCCATGATCGTCGGCGTCGTCTCGATGGGCCTCAACATGCTGGGCGCCGATCCGCAATGGAAAGTGCTGCTCACCGGCGTGCTGATCATCGGCGCCGTCGCCATCGACCAATGGATCAGAAAGGTTTCGGCATGACCCAGGAACCCATCCTCACCGCGCGCGGTCTGGTCAAGCGCTATGGCCGCGTCACGGCTCTCGACAATGCCGATTTCGACCTTTACCCCGGCGAAATCCTTGCCGTCATCGGCGACAACGGCGCCGGCAAGTCGTCGCTCATCAAGGCGATTTCCGGCGCGGCCGTGCCGGAC
Organism: Mesorhizobium salmacidum (SeqCode); assembly: GCF_037179605.1. Taxonomy (NCBI): domain Bacteria; kingdom Pseudomonadati; phylum Pseudomonadota; class Alphaproteobacteria; order Hyphomicrobiales; family Phyllobacteriaceae; genus Mesorhizobium; species Mesorhizobium salmacidum (SeqCode). The sequence continues at coordinate 167,400 of NZ_JAPYKS010000015.1, read as the reverse complement.
GAAGGCGAAATCCGGCTCGAAGGCAAACCCGTCTCCTTCAAGTCGCCGATGGAAGCTCGCGAAGCCGGCATCGAAACCGTCTACCAGAACCTGGCGCTGTCGCCGGCGCTGTCGATCGCCGACAACATGTTCCTCGGCCGTGAGATCCGCAAACCCGGCTTTGTCGGCCAGTGGCTTCGCATGCTCGACCGTCCGGCAATGGAAAAGCGCGCCCGCGACAAGCTCACCGAACTCGGCTTGATGACCATCCAGAACATCAGCCAGGCGGTGGAGACGCTGTCGGGCGGCCAGCGCCAGGGCGTTGCGGTGGCCCGCGCCGCCGCCTTCGGTTCGAAGATGGTGATCATGGACGAGCCGACGGCGGCACTGGGCGTCAAGGAGAGCCGCCGCGTGCTCGAACTGATCCTCGACGTGAAGAAGCGCGGTCTGCCGATCGTGCTGATCTCGCACAACATGCCGCACGTCTTCGAGGTGGCGGACCGTATACACATCCACCGTCTGGGCCGTCGCCTGTGCGTCATCGACCCCAAGCAACATACGATGTCCGATGCGGTTGCCTTCATGACCGGGGCAAAAACACCCCCGGAGGCGGCATTGGCGGCCTGAACTGCCAAGTTGCCGCGGGGTAAGCAGGCGGGAGTATTCTCTAATCGATTGAAAACATGCTGCAATGCACTAGGATAGGCTGGGAGAAACGGTGAAAGCCGGTATGATCAGGCCAAACCGAACGAGAGGCGATATGACATCCGCCATGACGATCGAAGCCCCCGCTCTCGACAATCCCGATCCCAAGACGCTCGCCGAAGAAGTCTTGATGTCGCTCAAATACCGTGTCGGCAAGGACACCACCGTCGCGACCCAGTACGACTGGCTGACTGCCTCGATCAAGGTCGTGCGCGATCGCATCGTCGACCATTGGATGCAGGCGACCAAGGAAGCCTACGACCAGCAGGAAAAGCGCGTCTATTACCTCTCGCTCGAATTCCTGATCGGGCGTCTGATGCGCGACGCCTTTTCCAATCTCGGCCTGATGGAGAATATGCGTGAGGCGCTGTCGTCGCTCGGCGTCGACCTCGACCTGATCGCGGCGCTCGAGCCGGACGCTGCCCTTGGCAATGGCGGCCTCGGACGGCTCGCCGCCTGCTTCATGGAAAGCATGGCGACCGTCGACATTCCCGCGCATGGCTACGGCATCCGCTATGCCAACGGCATGTTCCGCCAGGAAATCCATGACGGCTGGCAGGTCGAACTGCCCGAGACCTGGCTTGACCATGGCAACCCCTGGGAGTTCGAGCGCCGCGAGCGCTCCTTCGAAGTCGGCTTCGGCGGTTCGGTCGAATCGATCACCTCCAGGGAAGGGCGCCTCGAACGCCATGTCTGGAAGCCGAGGGAACATGTTCTGGCTGTCGCCTACGATACGCCCGTGGCCGGCTGGCGCGCCAAGCGCGTCAACACGCTACGACTATGGTCGGGCATGCCGATCGATCCGATCCTGCTCGACAAGTTCAATGCCGGCGACCACATCGGGGCGCTGGCTGAAAGCAACAAGGCCGATGCGCTGTCGCGCGTGCTCTATCCAGCCGATTCCCACATGGCCGGGCAGGAGCTCAGGCTGCGCCAGGAATACTTCTTCTCGACCGCTTCGCTGCAGGACATCGTCCAGCGCCATCGCAGCCAATATGGCGACCTGAAGTCGCTGCCCGACAAGGCCGCGATCCACCTCAACGACACCCATCCGGCGATCGCCGTGCCTGAACTGATGCGGCTCTTGATGGATGTCCATGGCATGGATTTCGATCTCGCCTGGGACATCACCAAGCGCACCTTCGGCTACACCAACCATACGCTGCTGCCCGAGGCGCTGGAAAGCTGGTCGGTGCCGCTGTTCGAGCGACTCCTGCCGCGCCACATGCAGATCGTCTACGCCATCAACGCGCAGGTGCTGCTCGAAGCTCGCGCCACCGACCAATTCTCGGACGAGCAGATCAGCCGCATCTCGCTGATCCAGGAGAATGGCGACCGCCGGGTGCGCATGGGCAATTTGGCCTTTGTCGGTTCGCATTCGATCAACGGCGTGTCGGCGCTGCACACCGAATTGATGAAGAAGACGGTCTTCGCCGACCTACACAAACTTTATCCCGATCGCATCAACAACAAGACCAACGGCATCACGCCGCGGCGCTGGCTCATCCAGTGCAATCCGGGCCTCACCGCGCTTGCCCGCGAGGCGATCGGCGACCGCTTCATGGATGACATCGAGGCGATCAAGGGGCTCGATCCTCTCGCCGACGACACTGCCTTCCGCGAAAAATTCGCCGCCGTGAAGCGCCAGAACAAGGTGAGGCTTGCCAATCTGGTAGCCGATCGCCTCGGCATCAAGCTCGACCCTTCGGCGCTCTTCGACATCCAGGTCAAGCGCATCCACGAATACAAGCGCCAACTCCTCAACATCCTCGAAGCGATCGCGCTCTATGACCAGATCCGTTCGCATCCCGAGCGCGACTGGATGCCGCGCGTGAAATTCTTCGGCGGCAAGGCCGCGCCCAGCTACCACAACGCCAAGCTGATCATCAAACTGGCCAACGATGTCGCCAGGGTGATCAACAGTGACCCTTCGGTGCGCGGCCTGCTGAAGGTCGTGTTCGTACCGAACTACAACGTCAGCCTGGCCGAGGTGCTGATGCCGGCCGCCGATCTTTCCGAGCAGATATCGACCGCAGGCATGGAAGCATCGGGGACCGGCAACATGAAGTTCGCGCTGAACGGCGCGCTGACCATCGGCACGCTCGACGGCGCCAATGTCGAGATCAAGGAGCATGTCGGCGACGACAACATCTTCATCTTCGGCCTCACCACCGAAGAAGTCGCCGAGCGGCGCAACAATGGCTATAATCCGCGCGGCGTCATCGAAGCATCCTCGGAACTGGTGCAGGCGGTCGCGGCCGTTTCGTCAGGCGTCTTCTCGCCCGATGATCCCAATCGCTACCGCGATCTCATCAACGGTCTCTACGACACCGACTGGTTCATGGTCGCGGCGGATTTCGACGCCTATGCCGCCTGCCAGCGCGACGTCGATGCCGTCTGGCGCAACAGCCCGGACTGGTACGCGCGCGCCATCCGCAACGTCGCCCGCGTCGGTTGGTTCTCCTCCGATCGCACGATCCGTCAATACGCGAAAGAAATCTGGAACGTGCCGGTCTGATGTGATTGCATGAGCCACGAACAATGTGGTCCCGGTGATGCGAGTTGAATGCCAATTCACATCGCTGGAAATGAATAGCTGGTGCCCTGGGAGGGACGCTGCCTGATGAGGAAGCCGCGCGCGACCGCTGCGACAAGCGGGCCGGACGGACTGGCGCCAGCCAGCGATGTTGCGGCGATTGTCGCCGGTACGCACGGCAATCCCTTTGCGGTTCTCGGTGTCCAGGAGGCCGGCAAGAGCCTGTTCGCGCGCTGCTTCGTTCCGCACGCGCAGTCCGTCACCGCCTACACGCTGACCGGCATCGAGGCGGGCGAATTGACCAGGCGCGACGACGCCGGTTTCTTCGAGGGCAAGCTGTCGATCAGGAAGCGCCAACCGCTTCGCTACCACGCGCGCAATGCCGGCGGCGACTGGTGGCTGACCGATCCCTATTCGTTCGGCCCGGTGCTCGGGCCGATGGACGATTACTACATCGCCGAAGGTTCGCATCTCAGGCTGTTCGACAAGCTCGGCGCGCATGTCATCGAGCACGAAGGCGCTACCGGCGTGCATTTCGCGGTATGGGCGCCCAATGCCCGGCGCGTCTCGGTGGTCGGCGATTTCAATGACTGGGATGGCCGCCGGCATACGATGCGCGACCGTCGCGACACCGGCATCTGGGAGCTGTTCATTCCCGATATTGGTGCCGGCCGGCCCTATAAATACGAAATCATAGGCCCCGATGGCGTCAGGTTGCCGCTGAAGGCCGATCCGTTCGCCTTCAAGTCGGAGCTGCGCCCGGCAACCGCCTCTGTGACCGCGGTGCCGCCGGCCCATCCATGGGGTGACGAGGCGCATCGCGATTTCTGGCGCAACGCCGACCCTCGGCGCGAAGCTATCTCGATTTACGAAGTCCACGCCGGTTCCTGGCAGCTTCGCGACGACGGCACCTTCCTGTCATGGGATGAACTGGCCGACCGGCTGATCCCCTATGTGGTCGAGGCCGGTTTCACCCATGTCGAATTCCTGCCGATCTCCGAGCATCCCTATGACCCGTCCTGGGGTTACCAGACAACCGGCCTCTACGCGCCATCGGCCCGCTTCGGCGATCCGGACGGCTTTGCCCGCTTTGTCGATGGCGCCCACCGTGCCGGCATCGGCGTCATTCTCGACTGGGTGCCGGCGCATTTCCCTGTCGACGAGCACGGTCTGGTCCATTTCGACGGCACCGCGCTCTACGAGCATGCCGACCCGCGCAAGGGCTTCCACCCGGACTGGAACACCGCGATCTACAATTTCGGCCGCCGCGAGGTGGTGTCGTTCCTCGTCAACAACGCACTATTCTGGGCCGAAAAATACCATGTCGACGGTCTTCGCGTCGACGCGGTCGCCTCGATGCTCTACCTCGACTATTCGCGCAAGCAGGGCGAATGGATTCCCAACGAGAAGGGTGGGCGCGAAAACCTCGAGGCGGTCAGCTTCCTGCAGAAGATGAACAAGGAGCTCTACGGGCACCATCCCGGCGTTATGACCATCGCCGAGGAATCGACTTCATGGCCAAAGGTCTCGGCGCCTGTCCATGAAGGCGGGCTGGGCTTCGGCTTCAAGTGGAACATGGGTTTCATGCACGACACGCTGGAGTATTTTTCAAAGGAGCCGATTTTCCGCAAGCACCACCACAATGAGCTGACCTTCGGCCTGACCTACGCCTTCTCGGAGAATTTCGTGCTGCCGCTCTCGCATGACGAGGTCGTGCACGGCAAGGGCACGCTGCTCGGCAAAATGGCCGGCGACGACTGGCAGAAATTCGCGACCTTGCGGGCCTATTACGGCTTCATGTGGGGATATCCCGGCAAGAAGCTGCTGTTCATGGGCCAGGAATTCGCGCAGCGCCGCGAATGGAGCGAGACGCGCGCGCTCGATTGGAACCTGCTCGATTTCCGCCCGCATCGCGGTGTCTGGCAGACGGTGCGCGATCTCAACTATCTCTATCGTTCACGCCCGGCCCTGCATGGCCGCGACTGCGAGCCGGAAGGGTTTTCCTGGCTGATCGTCGACGACAGCCAGAATTCGGTTTTCGCCTGGGTGCGCAACGCTCCCGGCGGCAATCCAGTCGCCGTCATCTCCAATTTCACACCGGTGCCGCGCGACAATTATCGTGTGCCTCTGCCGAAGGCCGGCAAGTGGCGCGAGATCATCAACACCGACGCTTCCGAATATGGCGGCTCCGGCATGGGCAATGGCGGCGTGGTCGAGGCACGGGCGGAGGGCAAGAGCATTTCGGCAACGATGCTTCTGCCACCGCTGTCGACGATCATGCTTGAACTCGCCGCGGACTGAACTCGTTAAGGCTGGTCAACGCATAAAGACGAGTAACTTGGGAGGGTAGGAATGGCAGACTTGAAACGAACCCAGCCGCTGGCCCGCGACGCCATGGCCTATGTGCTGGCCGGCGGGCGCGGCAGCCGCCTCAAGGAACTGACCGACCGGCGCGCCAAGCCGGCGGTCTATTTCGGCGGCAAGACGCGCATCATCGATTTCGCGCTCTCCAATGCGCTCAATTCCGGCATCCGCCGCCTCGGCGTCGCCACTCAGTACAAGGCGCATTCGCTGATCCGCCACCTGCAGCGCGGCTGGAACTTCCTGCGGCCCGAGCGAAATGAAAGCTTCGACATCCTGCCGGCCAGCCAGCGCGTGTCGGAAACGCAATGGTATGAAGGCACGGCGGACGCCGTCTACCAGAACATCGACATCATCGAGGCCTATGGTCCGGAATACATGGTCATCCTGGCCGGCGATCACATCTACAAGATGGATTACGAGATGATGCTGCGCCAGCATGTCGATGCCGGCGCCGATGTCACGGTCGGCTGCCTCGAAGTGCCGCGCATGGAAGCGACCGGCTTCGGCGTCATGCATGTCGATGCCAAGGACAACATCATCGCCTTCGTCGAAAAGCCCACCGATCCGCCGGGAATTCCAGGCCATCCGGAATTCGCCTTGGCCTCGATGGGCATCTACGTCTTCAAGACCAAGTTCCTGATGGAGCAACTGCGCCGCGACGCCGCCGAGCCGGGCTCCAGCCGCGACTTCGGCAAGGATATCATCCCCTATATCGTCACACACGGTAAGGCGATCGCGCACCGCTTCACCAAGTCCTGCGTGCGTTCGACCGCCGAGAACGAGGCCTACTGGCGCGATGTCGGCACGGTCGACGCCTATTGGGAAGCCAATATCGACTTGACCGACGTGACGCCGGAACTCGACCTCTACGACCGCGACTGGCCGATCTGGACCTATGCCGAGTTGAAGCCGCCGGCAAAGTTCGTCCATGACGAGGACGGCAGGCGCGGTTCCGCCGTCTCGTCACTGGTGTCGGGCGATTGCATCGTCTCGGGCGCTTCGCTGAAGAAAAGCCTGATTTTCACCGGTGCGCGCATCAATTCCTATTCGACGCTGGAAGAGGTTGTCATGCTGCCCGACGTTCATGTCGGCCGGAACGCAAAGTTGAAGCGCGTCGTCATCGACCACGGTGTAAGGATACCGGAAGGGCTGGTGGTCGGCGAGGATCCCGCGATCGACGCCAAGCGCTTCCGCGTCTCGGAAAAGGGTATCTGCCTGATCACACAGGACATGATCAACAAGCTGTCACTTTAGGGTGTTTTGTGCATGTCGTGGTCCCAAAACCGCTACACGGTTCTGGGCGACATGGACCAGGAGCGGATCGTTAAGCGCATGCATGTTCTGTCGGTCACGCCCGAAATCTTCCCGCTGATCAAGACCGGCGGACTGGCTGACGTAACCGGCGCGCTGCCTATTGCGCTCTCGGCCAAGGGCGTGACCATGCGCACGCTCATCCCGGGCTTTCCGGTGGTGATGAACGCCTTCAAGAAGAAGAAGGCCGTCTATCAGTACCCTTTGCTGCAGGGCGGCAAGGCCTCGGTCCATGCCGTCGAGGTCGGCGGGCTCGACCTGTTCGTGCTCGACGCGCCGCATCTGTTCGACCGCCCTGGCGGTCCCTATGGCAACGCCTCGGGCGCCGATTGGCCGGACAATTGGCGGCGCTTCGCGGCGCTGAGCCAGGCCGGCGCCGATATCGCCGGCGGCGCCATTTCGGGCTACCTGCCTGACATCGTCCATGCTCATGACTGGCAGTCGGCGATGACCCTGGCTTATATGCGCTACGGCAAGGCCGTTGGCATACCGTCGATGATGACCGTCCACAATCTCGCCTTCCAGGGCCAGTTCGGCGCCGGCATTTTCGGTGAGCTCGGCCTGCCGGCCGCGGCGATGGCACTTGACGGCGTCGAATATTATGGCGGTGTCGGCTTCCTCAAGGCTGGCTTGCAAGCCGCCTGGGCGATCACAACGGTGAGCCCGACCTATGCGCAGGAGATCCGTTCGCCGGAATTCGGCATGGGCCTCGACGGTCTCATCAACATGCGTTCAAGCGATCTCCATGGCATCGTCAACGGCATCGATACCGCCATCTGGGATCCGGAGACCGACAAGCATCTGGTATCGACCTATACGGCCGAAACGTTGAAGACCCGGGCGCCCAACAGGGCCGCCGTCGAGGACCGTTTCGGCCTCGACCGCGACGACAGCCCGATTGTCTGTGTCGTCAGCCGGCTGACATGGCAGAAGGGCATGGACATATTGGCGACGGTGGTCGACGGCATCGTCGCGACAGGCGCAAGGCTGGCCATCCTGGGCTCGGGCGACGCGGGCCTCGAAGGCGCGCTGCTGGCCGCGGCCGCACGCCACCGCGGCCGCATCGGCGTCGTCGTCGGCTATGATGAGCAGCTGTCGCACATCATGCAGGGCGGCTGCGACGCCATCGTTATTCCTTCGCGCTTCGAGCCTTGCGGGCTGACGCAGCTTTATGGCCTGCGCTATGGCTGCGTGCCGGTCGTCGCGCGCACTGGCGGCCTTGCCGACACCATCATCGATGCCAATGAAGCAGCAATGGCCGCGGGCGTGGCGACCGGGTTCCAATTTGCCCCCAACAATGGCGGCGCGCTGCTGCACGCCATCCGCCGCCTGGTCGATGCCCATGCCAGTCCCGCAAGCTTCGAAACCATCCAGCGCCAGGGCATGAAGACCGATCTGTCGTGGGACCGAAGCGCCGAAAAATACGTCGAACTTTATCGCCTGCTGCTTTCGAAAAGGGTTGCCTGAAGCATGATACGAACCGTCCCCACCAAGCCCTATTCCGACCAGAAGCCCGGCACGTCGGGACTGCGCAAGAAGGTGCCAGTGTTCCAGCAGGAGCACTATGCCGAGAACTTCATCCAGTCGATCTTCGACGCGCTCGACGGATTTGCTGGCAAGACCCTGGTGATCGGCGGCGACGGCCGCTACTACAACCGCGAGGTCATCCAGAAGGCCATCGCCATGGCCGCCGCCAACGGTTTCGGCAAGGTGATGGTCGGGCAGGGCGGCATATTGTCGACGCCGGCGGCCTCTCATGTCATCCGAAAATACAAGACCTTCGGCGGCATCATCCTGTCGGCCAGCCACAATCCTGGCGGCCCGCACGAGGATTTCGGCATCAAGTACAATGCCGGCAATGGCGGCCCGGCGCCGGAAAAGCTGACCGACGCCATCTTTGCCAAGACCAAGGCGATTTCGAGCTTCAAGACCGCCGACATCGATCCGATCGACATCGATACGGTCGGGACCGTCAAGGCTGGCGGCATGACCATCGAGATCATCGATCCGGTCACCGACTATGCCGAGCTGATGGAGAGCCTGTTCGATTTCGATGCGCTGCGCAAACTGTTCAAGTCGGGCTTCCGCATGCGCTTCGACGCCATGCATGCGGTGACCGGACCCTACGCCAAGGAAATCCTCGAACACCGCCTCGGCGCACCGAACGGCACCTGCCGCAATTTCAAGCCGCTGCCGGATTTCGGCGGTCATCACCCCGATCCCAACCTTGTTCATGCCAAACACCTATATGACGAGATGATGGGACCGAACGCGCCGGATTTCGGCGCCGCCTCCGATGGCGACGGCGACCGCAATCTGATCATAGGCAAGGGTATTTTCGTCACCCCGTCGGATTCGGTCGCCATGCTCGCCGCCAATGCCCGCCTGGCGCCGGGCTACAAGGAAGGTCTGAAGGGCATTGCCCGCTCGATGCCGACCAGCGGTGCGGCCGACCGCGTCGCCCACAAGCTCGGTATCGGCATCTACGAGACGCCTACTGGCTGGAAGTTCTTCGGCAATCTGCTCGACGCCGGCATGGCGACCATCTGCGGCGAGGAAAGTGCCGGCACCGGCTCCAACCATGTCCGCGAAAAGGACGGTCTGTGGGCCGTGCTGCTGTGGCTCAACATCCTGGCCGCGCGCGGCGAAAGCTGCAAACAGATCGTCACCGAACATTGGGCGACCTATGGGCGCAATTACTATTCGCGGCACGACTATGAGGAGGTCGAGACCGACCGCGCCAATGCGCTTGTCGACGAACTCAGGGCCAAGCTAGGCTCGCTGCCGGGCACCAGCGTGCGTGGCCTGAAGATCGCCAAGGCCGACGATTTTGCCTATCACGACCCGGTCGACGGCTCGACCAGCGAGCACCAGGGTATAAGGGTGCTGTTCGAAGGCGGCTCGCGCGTCGTCTTCCGGCTTTCGGGCACCGGCACGTCAGGCGCGACCCTGCGCGTCTATATCGAACGCTACGAGCCGGACCAGGCGAGGCACGATCTCGACACGCAGGAGGCGCTCGCCGATCTCATCGCCGCCGCCGACGACATTGCCCGGATCAAGAGCCACACCGGCCGCAACAAGCCCAGCGTGATTACTTGAGGGTGGTGGATGAGGCCTTCCCTACTCCCCTTGTGGGAGAAGGTGGCCGAGCGAAGCTCGGACGGCTGAGGGGTGCTCCAGCTTGGCGCAAACCGGCGCCCAGAACACGGGCGCCTCATTCCTTCCAACACCCCTCATCCGGCTCGGCGCTGCGCGCCGATCCACCCCCGGGGCGAGCCAACGGTCTCGCCCGCCCTTCGGGCCCCACAAGGGGAGAAGGGAAGGCGCGCGCATGACGTCGCTCGGCGCCACCATCACCAGCGAAGGCATCCGCTTTGCCGCATGGTCCTCATCGGCCCATCGCCTCTGGGTTTCGATCTTCGACGAGCAGGGGAACCGCGAACTCGATCGGCTGGAGCTGACGCCGGATGGCGACGGCATGCATGCGCTTTTCGTCTCCGGCCTGGCCGTGGGCGCGCGCTATGGCCTGCGAGCCGACGGCGACTATGCACCCGAGCGTGGGCTGTGGTTCGACCCCGACAAGCTGCTGACCGATCCCTACGCCGTCGAGATCGACCGGCCCTATGCCTATCACTGGAAGCTCGCCGCGCGGCGCAATGAGGGCGCCGACACTGCGTCGGTGATGCCCAAGGCCGTGGCCAACGCCTTGCCCGCGGCCCCACCGATCCTGCCGCCGCTGTTTCGTCCGGGCGGCCTGATCTACGAATTGAATGTCCGCGCCTTCACCAAGCTCCACCCGGATGTGCCCCAAGAACAGCGCGGTACGATCGCCGCACTTGCCCATCCAGCCATCATCGAGCATCTGCAAAGGCTCGGTGTCTCCGCTGTCGAACTGATGCCGGTGACGGCGTCGATCGACGAGCGACATCTGCCGCCGCTGGGCTTAAGCAACGCCTGGGGCTACAATCCCGTGACCTTCATGGCGCTCGACCCACGCCTCGCGCCCGGCGGCCTGACGGAATTGCAGGATACAGTCGCTGCGCTGCGCCGGGCCGGCATCGGCACCATTCTCGACCTCGTCTTCAACCATACCGGCGAAAGCGACAGGCTGGGGCCGACGCTCTCGCTACGCGGCCTCGACAACCAGGCCTACTATCGGCACCGGCCGGATGGCGTGCTGGTCAATGACACAGGCACCGGCAACACGATCGCCTGCGACCATCCGGTGGTGAGGGAAATGGTGCTCGACACACTCCGTCATTTCGTGCGCCAGGCCGGCGTCGACGGCTTCCGTTTCGATCTGGCTCCGGTGCTGGGCCGGATCGATGGTATCTTCGACCCGGAAGCGCCGCTGCTCCGGGCCATCACCCATGATCCGGTGCTCCGCGACCGGGTGCTGATCGCCGAGCCTTGGGATATCGGGGCAAACGGCTATCAACTGGGCAATTTCCGGCCGCCGTTCCTTGAGTGGAACGATCGCTACCGCGACGATGTCAGACGCTTCTGGCGCGGCGATGCCGGCATGGTCGGTGCTCTCGCCACGCGCCTTGCCGGTTCGTCCGACGCGTTCAACGGGGCAGGGGAGCAGACAAGCCGCAGCGTGAACTTCATCGCCGCCCATGACGGCATGACGCTGGCCGACATCGTCTCCTATGAGCGCAAGCACAACGGGGCCAATGGCGAGCAGAACCGCGACGGCCATAACGAAAACCTGTCCTGGAACAATGGCACCGAAGGCGAGACGGACGACGCGGCGATCACCAAGGCGCGCTTCGACGACCAGTGCGCACTGCTCGCCACGCTGTTCGCCTCGCGCGGCACCATAATGCTGACCGCAGGCGACGAGTTCGGCCGCACCCAGAAGGGCAACAACAACGCCTATGCGCAGGACAACGCCATCACCTGGCTTGACTGGGCAGCCCGCGACCAGGCGCTGGCGCGTTACGCATCGGCGCTCGCAGCTCTTCGCCAGGCGGTGCCGGCACTGTCGGACACGCGTTTCCTGACCGGGCAAGCGGTTGACGGTTCTGACATCCCCGATGTCTCATGGCTGACCGAGACGGGCGCTCCTCTCAACGAGAGCGACTGGAACGACTCCAGCCGGCATCGCCTCGTCATGCTGCTTGGCGGCGACGATGGCAGGCTTGCCGTCATGATCAACGGCGACCGCCGCCAATGCGTCTTCACCTTGCCAGCGCGAGATGGCTTCCTTTGGCGCCCGGCAATCGAGACGCAGGCGATCGACCTTCTACGCCCGCTGCCGGGTCGCGGCGTCAACTTCATGATCGAGGGCCGGACCGGAAACGGTGGCGCCGGGAAGGGTTCGTAAATGTCCGACGACAATGCCATGCAGAGGCCCGAATGGTGGCGAGGCTGCGTCATCTATCAGGTCTATCCGCGCTCTTTCCAGGACACCACCGGCGACGGCAGCGGCGATCTCAAGGGCATCACGTCACGGCTCGCTCATATCGCCTCGCTCGGCGTCGACGCTGTCTGGCTGTCGCCCTTCTTCAAGTCGCCGATGGCCGACATGGGCTATGATGTATCCGACTATCGCGACGTCGACCCGATGTTCGGCACGTTGGCGGATTTCGATGCGCTGGTTGCCGAAGCGCACAGGCTCGGCCTGAAAGTCGTCATCGACCAGGTGCTGTCGCATTCATCCGACAAGCACGAATGGTTCATCGAAAGCCGCTCCAGCCGCGACAACGCCAAGGCCGACTGGTACGTCTGGGCCGACGCCAGGCCGGACGGCGGCGCGCCCAACAATTGGCTGTCGGTCTTCGGGGGACCAGCCTGGGAATGGGACGCGACCCGCCGCCAATATTACATGCACAATTTCCTCGCCTCGCAGCCGGATCTCAATTTCCACAATCCGGAGGTCCAGGATGCATTGCTGGGCACGGTGCGGTTCTGGCTCGATCGCGGTGTCGACGGTTTCCGGCTCGACACGGTCAATTACTATGTCCACGACCGCTGGCTGCGCAGCAATCCGCCCGTGGCTTCGAGCGTAGCCGGCACCAATACGGAGACCAGCACCTATCTCTATCAGGAGCATCTGTTCGACAAGACGCAGCCGGAAAACCTCCATTTCCTCAGGCGCTTTCGGGCATTGCTGGACGAGTATGAGGGCCGCGCCGCCGTCGGCGAGATCGGCGATGAAGGCCGCTCCTTGCAGACGCTGGCCGCCTACACCTCCGGCGGCGACAAGCTTCAGATGAGCTACACTTTCGACCTGCTCGGCTCGCAATTCTCCGCGGCGCATGTACGTGGCTGCGTCGAGGCCTTCGAAAATGCGGTTGCCGATGGCTGGGTCTGCTGGGCATTCTCCAACCATGACGTCGTGCGCCATGTCAGCCGCTGGACGAGGCCGGGTGGCGATCCCGATGCGGTGGCCAGATTCTCGATCATGCTGCTCGCATGCCTGCGCGGTTCGATCTGCCTCTATCAGGGCGAGGAGCTCGGCCTTGAGGAGGCGGAGCTTGCCTATGAGGATCTGCGCGATCCCGTCGGCATCCGCTTCTGGCCCGGCGTGAAGGGCAGGGACGGCTGCCGCACGCCGATGGTCTGGGAGGCGGGCGCCAACAATGCGGGCTTTTCCACCGCGAAACCCTGGCTGCCTGTGCCGGCAGGCCATCGCGCCCGCGCGGTCGATGTGCAGAACGGCGAGGAGCAATCGGTGCTGTCGGCCTACCGCTCGGCGCTCGTCTTGCGCAAACAGCATCCTGCGCTGGTCGGCGGCTCGATCCGCTTTCTCGATACCGAGGGCGACGTGCTCGCCTTCATCCGCGAGGGTGGTGGGGAGAGGCTGCTCTGTGTCTTCAATTTCGCCGGAGAGCCGGCGACTTGGCCGTTGCCTGAGGATATCGGAACTGTCGCGGCTGTCCTGGGCGGCACTGCTTCCGTCGAGGAAAACGCGCTCTCGCTGCCGGCTCTCGGTTACTTCCTCGGTCGGCTCGACTGATTGGCGCTTCGGTTGTGGCCAAGCGGTTCTACTGAACGAGCACTGCCCGTCCGCAGGTCGCGCCGGTGACGCGCACGTCGGCCTGGCCGACACCGACGCCCAGGGCTGACAGCACATTGTAGAGCAAGTCGTCCACGGGCGCCGTTACAGTGTTGAGCAGGGCCACCACGGCTGGTTTGACCGTTCCGAGCAGGGTGGTCACATCGATCCCAAGACCAAGCAGATTGACCGAGAGCGAGAGGTTGTTGACCAGGGACGTGGTGAGCGACTGCGTGATGTTTCGCGTCGAAACGGTCTTCACCGTCTTGCTGGCGATGTCGGTCGCGTTGAAGGTCAGAGTCTGCGGGTTATTGTTGGTGATCGCGGGCGCGGCCGAACCCATCACCTGGATCAACGGTATCAGCAGCAGCTTAACATCCGCGATGTCTGCGTCCGTAAAGGTCTGCGGCTGGCTGAAATCGGCGAAGCCGGAAGGATTGTTGCTGTTGGCCAGGTTCAACTGGGCAATACCGGGGTGCGCGGCGATGGAAACGCTGATGCTGGACGGCCCTGTCGGGCAGGTGATGTCGGTCAACTTGGCCTCGGCATAGGCGACTTCCACATTGAGCGGCAGATTGACGGCCAGCAAGCTGATGCCGCCGGCCAGGCCGGGCGTGCCGATGCCGACGGAGGCCGTCAGCTTGATGCGCGTCTGGGCGGTCCGCACGACAGTGCCGATACCATCGACCGTCAGCCAGGGCGAGGATTGCATCGGCTCCCCGATGGCGATGTTGAGCTTGGTGGAAAGCAGCCCCGGTATGGTGGCGCCGAGATCGATCGCGGCCTGGTTGGTGCCGTTTGCAAGTACGGCCGCCGCCGTCAGCATCCCCATGGCGCTGGCGTCCACGCCAAGGCCGGACGGCTGTTGCCCGAGACCCAGGCTGCCGACGGAGCCAAGGTCGACAAGTCCGCTGAGTGGGATCTTGACGGTGCTGGTCGACTTGGAGGCGATGGTCTGCAAGGCGACCTTGGCGGTATTGCCGAGGCCAGGAACATTGGCCATGGCAGTGGCGATCTGGCCGACGGTCGCCTTCGATGCCAGAACGTCGGAATAGGTGCCGGCCGTGATGTTCAGTTGTGTGCCGAGCGCACTGATGAAGGAAAGCACGCTGACATCGGCCGAGATCAGCCCGTTGTAATCCATGACGCTAAGCGAGATGTTGCCGCCAAGAAGTCCGCTCAAAAGTGCGTTGAGGATGCCGCCATTGACGCTAAGCAATCTCGACCCGACCGAGAATGTCGCCTGCGGCGTCATGCTGGCAGTGGCTTGGGTGTCGATGACGGGAGTGGGGATCAGCGAGCTTGCGAAGTAGCGCTGGGGAATTTTCGCCAAAGTCACCCGCGCCGCATTGTAAGGCGTCACGCCCGCCTGAAAGCGCTGGCTGACATTGGCGGTCGACGAGGCATATCGGCCCCGCGTGACCGTCACCACCGTCTTTCCGGCGGCCGCTGGGATGGTTTGGCCCGAAGCTTGAACAACGACACCCGGCATGCCGTTGTCGGTGAGCGTGGTGACGACCGCTGTGTTGACGTTGTTGATGTTCGAGGCGGCGGTGATCGCTGCCAGGTCGACCATCGCCTGGGCTTCCCGGCGCTCGGTATAGATGGAGGCCTCGTCTATCGCCACCGCGGCCAGCGCCAGCGCAACCGGCGCGCTCAATGCGGTCATGACGGCGAAGTTCGCCTTCCTGTCTCCCATCATCGACCGTGCAAGCCGGCCGATGCCCTTGCCCGCCCGCTGCAGCATTCAGATACCCCCGACCCTGATCGTTGACTGACGCTTGATGGACGTCCCTGGCATGGCTATGCCCGGGAACAGATTCCAGATCGGCAGGTTGCGGGCATCATACGAGATGGACACCACGAACTGGCTTCCGTCGGCCACGCTGTCATTGGCCTGGTAGGTCAGCTTGCTGGCGTCCACGAAAGGGTAGCCGCCGGCGTTGTTGGTGAGATAGCTGGCCACGAGCGTTTGCCGCTCGGTCTGGTTCACCCCGGCGATAGCCGTCCGGGCGGCGTCGGCTGCGATTTGCTGGATCGAGTTGGCGGCACCAAAATAGATGCCGTAGGCAACCATTCCGAGCAAAAGAAGGATGAAAAGCGGTGACAACAGTGCGAACTCGACCGCTGAAGTTCCCGAATTGTCTGTTCGGAACTGGCGCCTTCGGACCTTGGAAATGAGGTTGTGGACCATGGCACCAGCATGCTCAAGTTCGCATGCAGAAAGCGGAAACTCCGGGTGCAACCAAGGGATGTGCTCGATTGAAACGTCTTTCTAATTTAGCTGTTGCTTCGGCGATAATGAGGATTGACTTAGGGTCAATCAGTACTCAGTTGAAAAGAGCTTACCTCCTGTCTAGTCTCCTGCCACCAGCCGCCGGAGGGAACCGGCGGCGCGCTCAAAGGAGCCAGACATCGGTTCCGGGGCGTCAACACGCAAAGGCGCGCCGATGGCAGCGCCGACAGGGAGAACTTCATGCTGAAAAACATGCTGAAGGCGACGGTACTCGCCACGACCATGACCTTGGCTGCCGGCACGTTCTTGACGCCAGCCTTTGCCGAGACCGTCTATAACAGGGGCACCGCCGCTGAATCGGAGTCGGTCGATCCACACAAGACCTCGACCGTCTATGAAGCCAACGTGCTGCGTGACCTGTTCCAGGGACTGGTCATGCAAGATGAGAAGGCGAACCTCATTCCGGGCGCCGCCGAAAGCTGGACGGTGTCGGATGACGGCACCGTCTACACCTTCAAGCTGCGCAAGGACGGCAAGTGGTCGGATGGCAGCCCGGTGACGGCGGACGACTTCGTCTACGCCTTCCACCGGCTCGAGGATCCGGCGACCGGCGCGGAATACGCCTCGATGCTCTATCCGGTGAAGGGTGCGGAGGACGTCAACACCAAGAAGGGCAAGCCGGAGGACATGGGCGTCAAGGCGATCGACGCCAACACCCTGGAAGTGACTCTGAAGGCACCGACGCCGTACTTCCTGGAGATGCTGACCCATCAGGCGACTTATCCGGTCAGCAAGGCCTCGATTGAAAAGCTCGGCGCCGACTGGATCAAGCCCGGCAATCTGGTTTCGAACGGCGCCTATACGCTGGCCGAATGGGTTCCCAACGACCACATGAAACTGGTCAAGAATCCGAAATTCTGGGACGCCGCGACCGTCAAGTTCGACGTCGTCAACTACATTCCGACCGAGGATCGTTCATCGGCTATGAAGCGCTTCGAGGCCGGCGAACTCGATAGCTATGACGATCTGCCGACCGAACAACTCGCCGACCTCAAGACCAAGTTCGGCGACCAGATCCATGTCGGGCCGTATCTCGGCACCTACTATTATGCGATCAAGACCGACAAGGCGCCGTGGAACAACCCCGAGCTGCGCAACGCCATCTCGATGGCGATCGACCGTGACTTCATCGCTGAAAAGGTCTGGCAGAACTCTATGTTGCCCGGCTATTCGATGGTGCCTCCCGGCATCGAGGGCTACACGCCCGCAATGGCCAAATACGCCGACATGCCGCAGATCGACCGCGAGGACGCGGCCAAGAAAATCCTTGAGAAGCTTGGCTACACGCCCGAGCATCCGCTGAAGATGGAGATCCGCTACAACACCTCGGAAAACCACAAGAACACCGCTGTGGCGATCCAGGAACAGTTGAAGCCGCTTGGCGTCGACGTCACGCTGCTCAACACCGACACCAAGACCCACTACTCCTTCCTCGAGCAGAAGGGCGACTATGACGTGGCGCGTGCCGCCTGGATTGCCGACTACAAGGATCCGGAAACCTTCCTCGGCATCACGCGCAAGGCCAGCGGCAACAATTATTCGAACTACAACAGTCCGCAATACGAAGCGGCAATGGACAAGGCCGCGGCCGCCGGCGGCAAGCCTGAAGAGCGCATGAAGGACCTCTCCGCCGCCGAGCGCATCCTGATCGACGATGTCGGCCAGATCCCGCTTCTCTACTACAGCTACCACGACATCGTTTCCTCGAAGCTGCATGGCTTCGTCGACAATGTGATGGACGTGCATCCGTCACGCTTCGTCAGCAAGGACTGATCCCTGGCCAAGCCGCCGCGCAACTGAATGCGCGGCGGCGCTGGTTTGCCATCGCATCGGCCCGGGAAGCGGAATCGATTTTCGGAAAGTTCGGTGCGAAGATTTGAAGGCTGGAGCGCAATCGTCCGGGTGGACGGGCGTGCTCCAGATCAAGCGGGGCGCCGATGCTGCGATACGTATTCCGGCGGCTTTTGACCGCCATCCCGACGCTGTTCGTCATCGTGACGATGGCGTTCTTCCTGATGCGCGTCGCGCCGGGCGGTCCATTCAACCAGGAGCGGGGACTTAGCCCCGAGATCAAGGCCAATCTTGAAGCCCAGTTCGGTCTCAACGATCCGCTCTGGCTGCAATATGTCCACTATCTCGGCAATCTGCTGCGCGGCAATTTCGGCCCGAGCTACAACATGCCGGATTTCACCGTCACCGAACTGTTTGCCAAGGGCCTGCCCATTTCCGTCCAACTCGGTGCCTCGGCGCTGATCCTGGCGCTGCTGCTCGGCAGCGTGCTCGGCACCATTGCCGCGCTCAACCAGAACAAGCTTGGCGACTATACGGTGATTGCGCTGGCGACCGCCGGCAGCACCATCCCCACCTTCGTCATCGCGCCGGTGATCCAGCTCCTGTTCGGGCTGACCTGGAGGCTGTTGCCGATCGGGGGATGGGGCGATGGCGCTTTCATCAACAAGGTGGGTCCGGTGCTGACGCTCGCCTTGCCGCAGATCGCCATCGTCGCCCGCCTGATGCGCGGCTCGATGATCGAGTCGCTGCGATCCCATCATATCCGAACGGCGCGAGCGCTCGGCCTCTCCGACTGGTCGGTGGTGGTCAAGCACGCCTTGCGCGGCGCCATCCTGCCTATCGTCTCCTTCACCGGCCCGGCGGCGGCGGCACTGCTGACCGGCTCTGTCATCGTCGAGACGATCTTCTCCATTCCGGGCGTTGGCCGCTATTTCGTCGATGCCGCGCTCAATCGCGATTACACGCTGGTGATGGGAACGGTGGTGGTGATCGCCATTTTCACCATCATCTTCAACCTGATGGTCGACGTCATGTACGCGGTCGTCGACCCGAGGGTGCGCTATGACTGACATCGCAGCCACCGCTCCCGCCATCGTCGGTCGCTCGCTTTGGGGTGATGCCTGGGCGCGCCTCAAGGCCAACCGCGCCGCCATGTTCAGCCTCTACTACCTCGTTCTGATCGGGGTCGTCAGCGTCTTTGGCCCGTGGTTCGTGCCGCATCAATACACGACTATCTACGCCGACTATGTGCGCATGCCGCCAAGCCTGTCGGCCTACCCGAAACCCGATATGATCGAGACGGCGCTCACCGAAGCGATCAAACGCATGCGCGTTGACATCAAGGAGTGGCACCAGGAGGGCAATAAGGTCTTCGTCACGGTCAAGTCGGCCAAGCCGATCGACGACCGCAACATCCGCTACCTCGACCGTTCCGATGCCTTCGACGACACCAAGATCGAGAGCAAGTCGACCGACGGCCTCGAAGTGACGATGAGCGCATCGGTCAAGCAGCAGTATTTCCTGTTCGGAACCGACAACACTGGCCGCGATCTCTTGTCGCGCACGCTGATGGCCGGGCGTATCTCGCTTGCCATCGGCCTGCTCGCGGGCATCGTGGCGGTGGTGATTGGTGTGATTTATGGCGCCGCCGCCGGCTTTTCCGGCGGCAAGGTCGACGAGGTGATGATGCGCATCGTTGACGTACTCTATTCCTTGCCGTTCATCTTCTTCGTCATCATGCTGGTGGTGTTCTTCGGCCGCAACTTCGTGCTGATGTTCCTGGCGGTCGGTGCCGTGCTGTGGCTCGACATGGCGCGCATCGTACGGGGCCAGGCGCTGTCGATCCGCCGGCAGGAATATGTCCAGGCGGCGGAAGCCATGGGCATCGGCCAGCGCGGCATCCTGCTGCGCCATGTCATCCCCAACCTGCTTGGCCCCGTGGTGATCTACATGACGCTGCTGGTGCCGCAGGTCATCATCCTGGAGAGCTTCCTGTCGTTCCTCGGCCTTGGCATCCAGGAGCCGATGACCAGCTGGGGCGTGCTGATCTCGGTTGGCGCCAAGAACATCGGCACCGCCAACTGGCTGCTCCTGTTTCCCGCCTTCTTCCTCGTCTCCACGCTGTTCGCCCTGAACTTCGTCGGCGACGGCCTGCGCGACGCGCTCGACCCAAGGGATCGATAAAGATGGGGAACGCTGACATGGCCACTCCCGAAACGATCCTCAGCGTCAAGGACCTCCGCGTCCGCTTCCGCACGCTCGACGGTGCGGTCGAAGCGGTCAAGGGTATCAACATCCACGTGAATGCGGGTGAAACCGTCGCAGTCGTCGGCGAGTCCGGCTCCGGCAAGAGCCAGACGATGATGGCGGCGATGAGCCTGCTGGCCTCCAATGGCGAGGCGTCGGGCAGTGTCGACTATCGCGGCCGCAACCTTTTGACGCTGAGCAAATCCGAGCTGAACAAGGTCCGCGGCCGCAAGATCAGCATGATCTTCCAGGAGCCGATGACCTCGCTCGATCCGCTCTATTCGATCGGCAACCAGCTGATCGAGCCGATCCGCCGGCATCGGGGCCTGAGCGCCACAGAGGCGCATGATGAGGCGCTCAAGCTGCTGCGGCTCGTCCAAATTCCGGATCCGGAACGGCGGATGAAATCCTATCCGCACGAAATGTCCGGCGGCCAGCGCCAGCGCGTGATGATCGCCATGGCGCTCGCCAACGACCCCGACATCCTGATCGCCGACGAGCCGACGACGGCGCTCGACGTGACCATCCAGGCGCAGATCCTGATGCTGCTGGCCGAGTTGCAGCGCAAGCTTGGCATGGCGATCGTCTTCATCACCCACGACCTCGGCATCGTCCGCCGCTTCGCCGATCGGGTCTATGTCATGCGCCAGGGGGAGGTCGTCGAGGAAGGGGAGGCGGAAGCGATCTTCGCCAACCCGCAGCATGCCTACACCAAGATGCTGCTGGCGGCCGAGCCGACGGGAACCAAGGCACCTCCGCCCGCCAATGCGCCCGTGGTGCTCGAGGGCAGGAATGTCGAAGTCACATTCAGGATCGGTGGCGGGTTTTTCGCCGGCGAACCGCTGATGCTGCGGGCTGTCGATCACATCTCGATCCGGTTGCAACGCAACCAGACCATCGGCATCGTCGGCGAATCCGGCTCGGGCAAATCGACGCTCGGCCGCGCCTTGCTGCGGCTTTTGCCGAGCGATGGGCTCATTCGGTTCGGCGATCGCGACATTTCCACTGCCAACCGGCAGCAGATGCGGCCGCTGCGGCGCCAGATGCAGCTCGTCTTCCAGGATCCCTTCGGCTCGCTGTCGCCGCGCATGACCGTCGGCCAGGTCATCACCGAAGGGCTGCTGGTGCATGAGCCGAACCTTTCGGGAAAGCAGCGCGACCAGCGCGCGGTCGAGGCCCTGCGCGAAGTCGGTCTCGACCCCAACGCCCGCAACCGCTACCCGCACGAATTTTCCGGCGGACAACGGCAACGCATCGCCATTGCCCGCGCCATGATCCTGAAGCCGAAGATGGTCGTGCTGGACGAGCCCACCTCGGCGCTCGATCGCTCGGTGCAGAAACAGATCGTGGAACTGCTGCGCAAGCTCCAGGCCGACCACGAACTGTCTTACCTGTTTATCAGCCACGATCTCGCGGTGGTGCGCGCCATGGCCGACTACATCATCGTCATGAAGCAGGGCAAGATCGTCGAGGAGGGGCCGACCGAGGCCATCTTCAGCAATCCGCAAGCGCCTTATACACAGACGCTGATGAACGCCGCGATCGACGTCACGCGCTTCCGGTTGAGCGCGTGACAAGTCACTGTAGGTGAGGCCTGTTCGCTCAGCCGGCTGAGCTGGCGCACTTGTATGCGCGCACGGCGACAACGGCATCCTGCTGTTGCTTCAACCGGTCGATCCTTGCCGTTTCACGGTTGGCGACCGCCATCTTCACGCGCGATCCGCCAGGCAGCCAGCGCGGCACTCTGGTGTTGGCGACCTTGCCGCGGGTGATCGCGGTTTGCGAGATGTCGCTCGCGCTGCTTCCCACGGCGCTGTTGAGCTCGGTGCAGCTCATGCTCTCGTATTTGGCCGGATCGGCCGTCCTGCCGATCGAGGAGCATCCGGCAACAAGAAACACCGTAGCCAGAAGAACCGGTGCCGATCCTGTCGTTGAGATCAAATTCATGTCCGCGTCCGGTTCGCCGTTTTACCGGCTCCCTCATATTCATCGATCAAAACTAGGGGCCGATGCCCATCTCGTCAAAGGTTGAGGGGCCGATACCCCAGTGCTCGCGCTCTCTGCACTGGGGTATCGGCCCGTTTATTCAATGTCATCGAAATCTTACGCTGCTTCGGCGTCCAATCCGGTCATGGGGACACAACCACCGCCGAGCACCATTTGGGCGACGTGCGTGGCATTCTCATCGACATGGGCCGTCACCAGCACAACTCCTTCGCCGACGCCTCGACGCTCAAACCTTCTGGCGCCCGCGGCCATGGCTCCGAACAACCCGCCGAGGATGCAGCCGCAGCCTATCAGGGCCGTCGCCGACAGGCCGGTCGCAAAAGGATTGATGCCGTTGACAGCAAAAGCGCTCAGGCACGCCAGCAGCCCGGCGGCGACGCCAAGCATGACAGCGGGAGATTTCAGGACACCGATTTCGTCGTGGTAGGGCCCGATAATCGCGATCTGTACGCGAGGAACCCCGGCCGCCAAAAGGTTGCCGGCGATCCGGGCTGCTTCGGAATGGGATTCAAAAAGCCTGCTGATTGTTGGCATGGTCATTCAGGGCGCGTCGTGTCCGTCAGCACGTCGGTAACGAAGGATGCGGCGATCAAATCGTCGCCATAGATCCGGCCTTGACCGTCCTCCATTACGGCCGCGACCTTTTGGAAGGTCTTGATTTCGCCCTCGGTGATCCGCGCGTCGCGCATCCTGCTCCTGAGGTCTGCCACGCGCAGCTGCAAGGCATCGGATCTTGCGTTGTCACGATTCGAGATTGTCGTGGTCATCTATTTCCGCTTCTTTTTTGATGGTCCTCGCGCCCAGCCAACCGAACTCTGGAGGGCGGGCAAACGTTCCAGGGCTGGGCTTCGGTCTGGCGAGGTGCGGGACTTAGGTCTTGCCCCAAGACGTAATGGTCTTGCCGGCCGCGGCGCCCGGAACAGCCGCTGTTTGCCACCGTTTGTCCGCTACGAGATTATGGGAGGAAGCCGATGGAGAAGAGTGTTGGCCAGGCGCGCTGGTTGCTCGCATCGATCTTCGCTGTGGCTATTACCTTCATGGTGGCTGGAGTAGTCCTTAGCTGATTGATCACCAAGTTCCCCTTTGGTGCAGCAAGGCCCCTTCAGGCCCGTCCGGCGTAGGATACGACCAATTGCCTGGGCTCAGGGACCCAAGTTCGCGCAATTTATTTCCGGCGATGACGAGATCTCAGAATTGGCCCGGTTCTCTTTCGCACCTGGTGGCCAGGCTTGATCGAGAGCCGGGCCACCAGTCGGCGATCAGTAGCCGCTGTTTTCCATCACCACCGGGTGATGATGACGGTGATGGGTGGAGACGGAGCCGGTGACAACAACGGTATTCCGATGGTGATGCCGGCGGCCATGGTCGTAGAACGCGATCTGTCCATGGTGACGATGATGAAGGCGCTGGCCCTCCTCATTGATGATCCTGACGTGGCTATGATGTCGATGATGGGTCTTGATGACAACGTCAGTCTGGGCGGCCGATGCCAAAGCTGGGAACCCCAGCGAAAGCGCCAAAGCGCAGATGGCCACTGTTTTCATTGCAATTTCTCCATTGCCTTTGTTAGCCCTTCGTTGGGTACAACTGCTGCTGATCCCTTTGGTTCCGGGCTTCCCGGGACAGCTCGTATGGTAAATCGAAGGGCTGGCTATCGGATCGTGACCAGACCTGGAGAAAAATCGCAATGTTTGGCGACGGACTCTCATGAGTCCTCACCCGGGATGTTCGCGACATCGGCTCTTCTACAATTACGGTTGGTTCTCCCGGGCAGCTACGCTGCCGCATCGTCCGTCGTCCGCGCGCGCAGGCCAGCGCAACTGCCGCTGTGAGGACCAATCTGTCTCTGTCCCACAAAAGCAGTTTGCTTAGCTATTTCGAGATCCTGTCAGGCTACGGAACATTAGATAAGCCTAACGGTTTTATCTCCACAGCAGGCATCACGGTTTGAGGTCCGCTGAAGATCAGCAGGCAAAGGCTGATCGGCCCGCGTCCTCCGCCAGAGGCGCGGGCTCACCAGGCAACAGGAGAGAGATCATGAACAATATCATTTGGCTCATCGGAGCGGTGGTCATCGTGATAGCGATATTGAGCTTTTTCGGCCTCCGCTAGGCGGCGTGCACCGTGCCCTTGCGGGTGACGTTGGAGGAGCGAGGCGCATTATTGCCCATGTTCAGCAGCTCGTCCTGCTTTAGAATTTCGATGCCGCGCAAGCCGAGCAGGCGAATGACGCTTTTGTCCTTGAGGCGGGTGAAGACCCGCAACGCAGTTTCGATGGTGAGGCCGAGATAGTCGCCAATATCCAGTCGCGACATCCGCCACTCAATCTTGCGCAGGCCTCCTGGCGGCCAAGAACCAGGAGGTGTTCTTATGCTCTGGTCAAAGCCTTGAGTGCCAGCGGCAGCAGGCGAGACATATCGGCGGCTGAGGTAATCCGAAAAAGGCGGATACAGTCCGCCGCGCGGCGCCATTCGTTTCAAGGATGTGATCGACTTGTGAAGCGACATCCCAACATTCGCCGTTTTTTAGATGTTGCTTATATTGCGTTAGAAACCGCACCTGATCGCAAACGACGGTCGGGGCACAAAAATAGGGAAGGATAATTTCATGAGCTTCAAAACTGCCTGTTTAGGCGCACTTGCTTTCACGATTGTTGGCGGCGCGGCGCTTGCCGGCGCGCTCGATGAACCCAAGATGATGGCCCCGTTCTTCACCGACGCGAGCATGAAGACGATGAAGCCCGACGCCGATATGAAAAAGGCTTGGGCTGCGATGGCCAAGGCTGATCAGGACAAGATGATGAAGGAATGCAACGACGCGGCGATGAGCAAGCCTCATGCTCAGTTCTGCGAGAAATTGAAGGCACTTGGCGGCTCCAAATAGGCCATCGCCTTTGCCAACAACCTTGTGGCGGGTTATGCCCCGCCACCAGGCGCACCCTATCAGGCGAATCCAAAACGGCTTTTTTGGACGAAATTGTGCCGCAAAACCCGGCGAGTTTCTGGTTCCCGCTGCATTGTGATCAAACCAATTGTGGGCGTCAGTTCGCTGTTGGAACGGGGCAGCTCGCATCGCCTTCCTGGCAATTCAGGTAACCCTCGAAATTCTTGACACGGGATTGCGTCAGGCTGTCTATGCACATCGAGATGAGCATCGGTGCCATGCTTCCTCCAGCCGCCCCCGCAGCCTGGAATTGGCACTCCGCATCGCGAAATTTAACCCAGCCCTGCTGCGCTTGAACGAGAAGCTTCTTGGCATCCGCATCGTCCTTGAGGCGGGTTTCGATCTGCTTGTAGAGCTCGTTTAGCTTCTTGTCCGATTTCTTGAACGAAGCATCGGCGCACTGGTTCATGGTGACCTGATCCTTGGCGTCGGCGCATTTGTCCTTGGCAGAGGCAAAACCCGGCATGGCCAGAACCACGGCGGCAGTCAGAATTGCGGTTTTCATCGATTGTCCTCCTGTTTGCCTGTGGGCGTCATCTCATTCCGTAACGGTTCCGGCGAAGCAGCTGGCCAGCTTTTTTCGATTTTTGCAACGCCACCGCGTGTTCCGCTCGTCGATCGCGTGAGCGATTTTCGCGGCGTTGAGGTGATGCTCCCGCAAGGCCCGCCGCCCACGCACCAGCAATTGAGAGCCGGATCAATGCTCTCGCCGCTCGCATCTGTGCCGGTGGCACCGAAGCAGTGATCCTGCGATGCCGGCACAAACAGCAGGCGTCAATGTGCTGACCTTTTCCTTCGAGCCCGCCTTGGGAACGCGGAGTTACGTCGCGAGTTGAAGCAAAGGGCGGATCGTGAGTGAAGCGCATGGAAGTGTGGACGGTGCCATGGTGACGAAGGTCATAATCCGTCCGTAAGATTGTCCGCCGGTGTTGCGGCGAACTCTCCAGCCGAGCTGCGAAAAGTCTTGAGGCTAACAATGTCACGGTCGCTGATTGCGTTTTGGCACCTGCTGAGCGAGAGCATCCGCGGCTTCGTCGACGACAATTGCTTGAGCCACGGGGCGGCGATGGCTTTCTATGCGACCACTTCGCTCGCTCCAATCCTGCTGATCGTTGTTGCCATCGCCGGTCTGGGCTTCGGGAACGATGCCGCTCAGGTCGCGTTGTCGGCACAGATTTCAGGCGTCATGGGTCCTCAAAGTGCCGACCTGCTGCAAGCAACGATCGAAAGCGCCTCCCAGAGAACCGCAGGGACCTTGGCGACCATCTTGGGCTTGATCACTCTGTTTGTCACCGCATCCGGGGTGTTCGGAGAGATGCAGCTTTCACTGAACCAGATGTGGAAAGTGCCACCCACCGGATTTTCCATTTCGCGCTTGGTGCGGGCTCGCGCGGCAAGTCTGGGCTTGGTGGGAGCGCTGGGCTTTCTACTTCTGGTCTCGCTGGTTGCGAGCGCGGCGATATCAGCGCTTGCCCAAGTGATCAACGCTCACCTGCCTTTTGGCGAGTTTATCCTCGCCTCCATAAATACCGTCGTCTCCTTTGTTCTGATCGCACTGATGTTTGCTGCCATCTACAAAGTTCTGCCGGACCGTTCCCTCGAATGGCGTGATGTGGGCGTCGGCGCCGTGATCACGGCGCTTTTGTTCACCATCGGAAAGTCGTTGATCGGCTGGTATATTGGCACAAGCGCGGTTGCCTCCTCATATGGCGCTGCCGGGGCGCTGCTTGTGGTGCTGCTGTGGGTCTACTACTCATCGGAGGTCTTTCTACTCGGCGCGGAAATTACCCGCGCCTATTCGATCCGGCATGGCAGCCGGGCCGATCTGGCGCAAATCGTCCATCCGCGGACGCCACCGGCAACAGGCATCAAACATGATCGAAAGATATCGGAAAAAGAGATAGTTGGCTGGATCGTTTTCAGCAGCTTGGTCACAGCGCTGATTTCTATCGCGCCCTATCTCAAGAAGTCGGCTCTTCGCCACGGCAACGATCAAGGCACTGATAAATGATGCCTCGATTCGCAAAGCCATGCTCGCTCTCGAAAGGGTCCGGTACGCCCGGAGCCTCGCCGATCCGGCTCGTCAGACGTGGAAGACCCGGTACCACTCGACGAACCGGCCTAACTCCTCGATGACAGAGGTGCGGTGGCGGTAGCCGATGCCGCTTGTGTCGGCGAAGATGTCGGCATGGCGCCGGCCTGCAGCGGTAGGATTTCGACGGCGGCGGGGCGTGCGCCCGCTGGCGGGGACGCGCCACGTAGACACATAGCTATTTCTGTCGGGATATCTATGGGGTAGCCATCGTCGCGGCGCTAACCCATTGTTGTTTCTGGTCGGAGTGGCAGGATTTGAACCTGCGACCCCCTCGTCCCGAACGAGGTGCGCTACCAGGCTGCGCTACACTCCGTGACCAGACCGCGGGCTTATAGCCGCCACACTTCGTTCCTGCAAGCGGCAATGGCAACCCTTCTGTCGCATTTCGTCCGCTTTCGTCGGGTAGTGCCGTAAAGCCCGGATTTCCATCCGGGATAAACGCAGCTTAAAGCCTTGTGTGCTAAGCCGCTGCCTCGATAGATCGTGTTTTTGCCGCCTGGAGCTCTGCTGTCTTGCCCCCAAAAATCGTCGCCGAGGCCTGGCCCAACAGCTTCGAATTCGAAACCGCGGCGCTGATCAAGGCATCCGGCTTTCGGGAATATGATGCGCGCTGGTGGTTCGGCCATCCCGGTTCGACGGTGCCGCCGGAACTCAATCTGATCGGCGTCCAGGCGCTTGGCATGGGGCTCGGCACACTGATCCGGCGTCTCGGCGCCGGACCTGATATCGTCACCGGACATGATTTCCGCTCCTATTCGCTTGGCATCAAGCTGGCGTTGGTTTCCGGGCTGATGGCGGCCGGCGCACGGGTGAAGGACATCGGCCTGGCGCTGTCGCCGATGGCCTATTTCGCGCAGTTCGCACTGGAGACGCAGTCGGTGGCCATGGTCACCGCCTCGCACAACGAAAATGGCTGGACCGGCGTCAAGATGGGAGCGGCGCGGCCGCTGACCTTCGGGCCCGAGGAGATGAGCGCGCTGAAGGCGATCGTGCTGGCCGGCGATTTCGACCTTACAGGCGGCGGCTCCTATGATTTCGTCCGCGATTTTCGCGCCACCTATCTCGACGACCTGACCGGGGCCAAGCGCATCACACGAAAGCTCAAAGTGGTTGCCGCCTGCGGCAACGGCACTGCCGGCGCCTTTGCCCCGGAAGCCTTGCAGCGCATAGGCTGCGAAGTGGTCCCGCTCGATATCGAACTCGATCACACCTTTCCGCGCTACAATCCCAATCCGGAGGACATGCGGATGCTGCATGCCATCAGGGACAAGGTGCTGGAGACAGGGGCCGATGTCGGGCTGGGTTTCGATGGCGACGGTGATCGCTGCGGTGTCGTCGACAATGAAGGCAACGAGATCTTTGCCGACAAGGTCGGCGTCATGCTGGCGCGTGACATTTCCAGCCAATATCCGGGTTCGACCTTTGTCGTCGACGTCAAGTCGACCGGATTGTTCAACACCGACACGGTGCTGCACGCCAATGGCGCCGTTACCGACTACTGGAAGACCGGCCATTCCTACATCAAGCGCCGCGTTGCCGAACTCGGCGCGGTCGCCGGCTTCGAAAAGTCAGGCCACTTCTTCTTCAACCCGCCGATCGGGCGCGGCTATGACGACGGGTTGGTCACGGCAATCGCCATCTGCCAGATGCTGGACCGCAACCCGGCCAGTTCGATGGCCGGTCTCTACCGTGCGCTGCCGCTGACCTTCGGCACGCCCACCATGTCTCCGCACTGCGCGGACGAGGTGAAGTACGACGTCGTCGAACGGGTGGTCTCCGATTTCCAGGCGATGAAGCGGGACGGCTCCAGTTTCGCGGGCCAGAAGATCGTGGACCTCGTCACAGTCAATGGCGTGCGCGTCGTCGCCGAGGACGGCACCTGGGGTCTGGTGCGCGCCTCGTCGAACAAGCCGGAACTGGTCGTGGTCGTCGAAAGCCCGGTCTCGTCCGAGCGTCGCCGGCAGATGTTCGATGCCGTCGACGCCGTGCTGCGCCGCAGTCCGGAAGTCGGCGCCTACAACCAGACCTTCTAGTTCAGCGTTCTGGCGCTTTGGTCGTCAGAACGCTCCAGTCGAACGCGCGCGCCCAGTCGGCAAAGCCGTGCCAGCGCACCTCCGGAAATTCCCTGTGCAAGGTGGCGATATCGACGTCGTAGCCGACGCGGTCGAACCATTCGAACATCAGCGCAGCGTCCTCGCTTTGCTGACGAGCAACCGCGATCGGTATTTCCTGATAGTGGATCGGGTGGCCGATGGCGCCGGACAGTATTGCGGCCTGTTCTTCGCCCGACAATTCGTCGCCGGCGAAATCGAGGCGCTTGCCGAACACCCGCTCTCGCCGCTCGGCCAGAGCGGCCACGAAGGCGCCGATATCCGCCAGGGCGACCAGTTGAAGCACCCGCTTGGGCGGCATCGCGAAGGCATGGATGCCTTGGTTGAGCGCACCGATCGACCACGGCGCAACGGCATTCTCCATGAAGGCCACCGGCGCGCTGATCGAATAAGGAATGCCGAGCTGCTCGATATACTGCTCGACCAGATATTTGCTTTCGAAATGCGGGATGCCTGTCTTCTTGTCCGCGTCGGCAACGGAGGAATAGATCAGATGTCCGACGCCGGCGGCCTTCGCAGCATCGGCGGCAAGGATCCCCAGACGGGTCTCCTCCTCGAGGCCGGCTTCATAGCTGTTGCCCATCAGGAACAGGGTGTCGACGCCTTCTGCGGCACTCACGACCGAGCCCGCGTCACCGAGATCGCCGGCTACCACCTCGGCGCCCGCCGACGCCAGTTGCCGCGCGCCCTCGCTGTCCGGTTTGCGCGTCAGTCCCTTGACGTGATGGCCTCTAGCCAACAGGGCACGCGCAACCGCGCCACCTTGCTGGCCCGTGGCGCCGGTCACAAGAACGCTTCGTTTGCTGGTCATTTCGTCTGCTCCTTCTTCTCTGTCTGGCTTGTTTGTCCGGAGCAAAACTAGGCCCTGTCCGATTGATGCATAATTGCCTATAATTGGAAAACTTTGTTCCACTGGTGAGCACAATGATTGATCTCAATGATATCGTCGTGTTTGCTCGCGTCGTCGAAGCCGGCAGCTTCACCGCTGCCGCGCGCCTGCTCGCCATACCCAAGACGACGGTCAGCCGCCGTGTCGCCGCGCTGGAACGCGAGGTCGGCGTGCGCCTGCTGCAGCGCACGACACGCAGCCTCAACCTGACGGATGCCGGGCGCTCCTATTATCAGCAGAGCAGCCAGGCACTGCGGACTATAGAGGAAGCGAATCTGCGTCTCGCGGAGGCGAGGGCAGAACCGTCGGGCACTATCCGCATTTCAGCCCCGGTAGGTTTTGGCAGCCACTTCCTCATCCGCGCCGTGGTCGACTTTCTGGCGTTGTATCCGAAGACCAACGTCGAGCTTCGCCTTACCGACGACAAGCTCAACTTGGTCGACGACGGTATCGACCTTGCCTTCCGCACAGGCACCCTTCAGGATTCGACGCTGATCGCCCGCAAGCTCGGCGTCACGCGCAGGCTGCTCTGCGCAAGCCCGGACTATCTAACACGATACGGAATACCGGAAAGTCCGGCGGATCTAGCGCGCCATCGATGCGTCATCGCGGGCCCATCGGCCTCAGCTGCTCATTGGGTTCTGGATGGACCACAAGGCCAGGAGACGGTCGTTGTCACGGGGCGCTTCGCCGCCAACGAAATGCAGGCGGTGGTTGCGGCCGCGCTCGCGGGCTTCGGCATCGCCCAATTGCCCCAGGCGATGGCCGAAGGACTGATCGATCAGGGGCGCCTGCAGCGCGTTCTCGAGGATTACACGACACCGGCCGGCGGACTGCACGTCCTTTATCCGAGCAGCCGCCACCTTTCGCCCTTGGTAAAGGCCTTTATCGAACTGGCGGCCGGGCGGATTTCCAATCGGGCAGATACCGCTTAAAAGGCGTCTGTGCTACTCAATCGACCTTCAATTCCCGAGCGCGAGACCTGAATGACCGAGCGGATCGTCAGTTTTGTCATGAGCGGCGGCGTCGGTTCTCGGCTATGGCCGTTGTCACGTGAGGACAATCCCAAGCAGTTCCACGATCTGTCGGGCGATGGTTCCATGCTGGCCAAGACCTTGCGCCGCCTGACGGCGAGAGCGGCTGGCGAGACGCCGATCTTCCTGATTGCTTCGGAGCGTCATGCCGACCGTGTCCGTGCCGACTTGGCCGGTCTCGATCTTGCCGGTGGCGGCCCCCTGTTCGAGCCCGCGGGACGCAACACTGCCGCCGCCGTCGCACTGGCGACCCTGCGCACCTTGTCGGAATTCGGCGACAGCCTGGTGCTGGTGGTGCCCTCGGACCATGAAATATCGACGGCAGGGCAATTCTGGCAAAGCATCGAAGCGGGATCGCAGGCAGCGCGCGCCGGCCGCCTGGTGGTGTTCGGCATCAAGCCGACCCAGCCGGAAACCGGTTATGGCTATATCGAGGTATCGGCCGAGAAGGGAGGGATATTCGACGTTTCGCGCTTCGTCGAGAAGCCCGACCTTGCGACGGCCAACGACTATCTCAGGGCGGGAAATTTCTACTGGAACACCGGCATCTTCCTGTTTCGGGCCGGTGCCATGCGCGACGCCTTCGAGGCATTCCAGCCCGATATCTGGCACGCCACCGAAGCGGCCTACAAGGCGGCCACAGCGGACCTATCCGGCCTTTATATGCCGCTGGAGCTCTACGCGGCGATCCCTTCGAACTCGATCGACTATGCCATCATGGAGCGGGCGAAAGACATAGCCATGGTGCCGGCCGGTTTCCGCTGGAACGATCTCGGCTCCTGGCAATCGCTCCTCGATGTCGGTCCCGCCGACGGCCGGGGCAATGTCGTCGTCGGTGATGTCGTCGCCATCGATTGCGAGAATTCCTATATCCGCAGCGATGGCCGCCTGCTGTCGGCGATCGGCATGAAGGACGTTGCCATCGTCTCGACCGCCGATGCCACTTTCGTTGCCCCGGTCAGTCACAGCCAGCACGTCAAGAAGATCGTCGAGCAACTCGAAAAATCGGGACGGCTGGAAACCAGATTTACGCCCGCGCATGACCGCGTCATCCAAAGCGGCGCCTGGCGGCGACGGGTGCATCACTGGCTGTTCCAGGAGACCTTGCCGTTGTGGTCGACATCAGGCGTCGACGAGCGCCATGGCGGCTTCCCCGAGGCGCTGGGTTTCGACGCCAAGCCGCTCATCAAACCCAAGCGCATGCGCACCCAGGCCAGGCAGATCTATGCTTTCGCGGTTGCCAAGGAGCACGGCTGGACCGGCCCGGCCGACCGGCTGATCGCGCATGGCATCGACTTCATGGCGGGGCACGGCCGCACCGAACGGGGCGGTTGGGTGCGCACGCTGAATGTCGATGGCTCCGTCGCCGACCCGGTCGAGGATGCCTACGATCATTCCTGCATCCTGCTGGCGTTGGCGCACGCGCATATGTCGGGTAATCCCGATGCCTTGCGGCTCGGCGAAGAGACCTTCGCCTTCCTCGATGCGCATCTGGAGGACAGCCGCATGACCGGCTTCCTCGAGACATCGGGCGGGACGGGCGAGCGGCGCTCCAACCCGCACATGCATCTGCTCGAAGCTTTCCTGGCCTGGCACCAGGCGACCGGCGAGCGCGCGCATCTGCGTCGTGCGGCGCGCATCATCGACCTCTTCCGCAGCCATTTCTTCGACTCTGAGAGCTGGACGCTCGGCGAGTATTTCGATGCCGAATGGAAACCGGTCTCCGGAGAGAAGGGAACCTGGACCGAACCCGGCCACCACTTCGAATGGGCATCGCTGCTGGTCGATTTCGCCGGTCGCAGCGGCCAGGCCGAACTAAGCGTCTTTGCCCGAAAACTCTATGCCTCGGCGATCGCCAACGGCCTTAACCGTGCCACCGGCCTTGCCTATGGGGCAGTCTCGCGGCAGGGCCTGCCGCTCGACCTGATATCGCGCAGCTGGCCGCAGGCGGAGGCGCTCAAGGCGGCGATCGCGCTGGATGGCTCGGGCGGTCCTGATCTGAAGCCGGAGATCGAGGCGCGCGTCGGCCGGCTGTTCCGCTGGCACATCGACCCGGCCCCGCTCGGTCTGTGGATCGACCGCATCGACGAGCGCGGCCGCTCGCTGGCGTCGGACGTGCCGGCGAGCATCTTCTACCACTTGGTCTGTGCGCTGACCCAGTATCTGGATCGCACGGTGGACAAGTAGGCAGGATCAGTACGGACTGACGACGTCCCCGGTCTCGACATAGATCGACTTCAGCTGCGAATAGAGTGCCAGCGCCGCCAGCGAGTTCTCGCGGCCGATGCCGGACTGCTTGACGCCGCCGAAGGGGATTTCCACCGGCGTCAGATTGTAGGCGTTGATCCAGCAGGTTCCGGCCTGCAACTCGGCGATGACGCGGTGGGCGCGCGGCAGGTCGCGTGTGAAAACGCCCGCGGCAAGGCCGAACTCGGTGCCGTTGGCGCGGTCGATCACCTCGTCCTCACTGTTGAATTTCAGCACGCTCATGACCGGGCCGAAAATCTCCTCGCGGGCGATCCGCATCGTGTCGGTGACGCCGGTGAACACCGTCGGCTCGACGAAGAAGCCGCCCTGGAAGCCCTGCAGCGACGGCACATTGCCGCCACAGGCCAGCGTCGCCCCATCCTTCTTGCCGGCCGCGACATAGCCGACGACCTTCTCGTGCTGTGCCTTGGAGACCAGTGGCCCCATCTGCGTTTCCGGATCGAGCGGATCGCCGATGCGAATTTTCTTGGTCCGTTCGACCAGCCGCTCGACAAACCGGTCGTGAATGCCGCTCTGGACGAAGACGCGCGTGCCATTGGAACAGATCTGGCCGGTCGAATAGAAGTTGCCGAGCATGGCGCCGCCAATGGCATTTTCGAGATCGGCATCGTCGAAGACGATCAGCGGCGACTTGCCGCCGAGTTCCATCGTCGCGTGCTTCATCTTGGAGCCGGCCAGCGACAGCACCTTGCGCCCGGTCGGCACCGAGCCGGTCACCGAGACCTTGGCGACGACATCATGGCCAACAAGCCCGGCGCCGACATCACCATAGCCTTGCACGACGTTGAAGAGCCCGTCGGGCAGGCCGGCCTCCGAGTAGATCTCGGCCAGCGCCAGTGCCGAAAGCGGCGTGTTTTCCGATGGCTTGAATACCATGGCGTTGCCCATGGCGAGCGCCGGCGCTGATTTCCAGCCGGCGATCTGGATCGGATAGTTCCATGCGCCGATGCCGACGCAGACGCCAAGCGCCTCGCGGCGCGTGTAGGCGAAGGATCCGCCGAGGTCGACCGCTTCGCCGTTGAAGACGGCGACCGCGCCGGCGAAATATTCGAGGCAATCGGCTGCCGAAGGGGCGTCCGCCACCAGCGTCTCCTGGATCGCCTTCCCAGTGTCGAGCGTCTCGATGCGGGCAAGATCGGCGTTGCGGGCGCGCAAAATGTCGGCGGCACGGCGCAGAATGCGGCCACGCTCGACCGGCTTAAGCCGCGCCCAGGCAGGCTGTGCGGCGCGTGCGGCCTCGATAGCTAGTTCCAGCACGTTCGGCGTCGCCGAACGCAGCATGGCGATCGTCTCGCCTGTCGCGGGATAGATCACCGGCAGCGGCGCGCCGCCGTCGTCCTCGATATAGCGTCCGTTGACATAGTGCGAAGCCGTGGGCTGGGCGCGCATGGGAGGTCTCCAAATCATTTCGGCCCCACGCGTCGGCTATTGGGCGGGCGGCTGTCGGGCGGCTCACTCTATCGGCGGATCATGGCCTATCTGTCAGAGGCCTGCCAGCGCGGATTGATCCATGGTTCCTGGTTGGACGGCGCGAGCGGCGTACGGCCAAGGATGTGATCGGACGCCTTCTCTCCGGTCATGATCGATGGCGCGTTGAGGTTGCCGTTGGTCACGCGCGGGAAGATCGAGGAGTCGGCGACCCGCAATCCGTCGACGCCTATGACCCGGCATTCCGGATCGACGACGCTCGATTGATCATCGACGCGGCCCATTCGGCAGGTGCCGCAGGGGTGATAGGCGCTTTCGGCGTGGTCGCGAATGAACACGTCGAGATCGTCATCCGACTGCACATGGCTGCCCGGCGAGAGTTCCTGTCCGCGATAGGCATCGAAGGCCGACTGGCCGAAGATTTCGCGGGTCAGGCGGATGCAGTGGCGGAACTCCGCCCAGTCGTCCGGATGCGACATGTAGTTGAAGCGGATGACCGGCTTCGCTTTTGGGTCCGGCGAGCGCAGCGTCACCGAGCCGCGCGACTTCGAGCGCATCGGCCCGACATGCGCCTGGAAGCCGTGCGACTTCGCCGCCGCCTTGCCGTCGTAGCGAACCGCCGCCGGGATGAAGTGGTACTGAATGTCGGGATAGTCGACGCCAGCCTGTGAGCGCACGAAGGCGGCGGCCTCGAAATGATTGGTGGCGCCCAGGCCCGACTTGAAAAACAGCCATTGCGCCCCGATCATCGCCTTGGAGAACGGGTTCAGCACTGAATTCAGCGTGATCGGTCTGGTCGATTCCTGCTGTATATAGAGCTCCAGATGGTCCTGCAGGTTGCCGCCGACGCCGGGCCGGTCTGCCACGACGGCAATGCCGTTTTCGCGCAAATGCCCGGCCGGGCCGATGCCGGACAGCATCAGGATCTTTGGCGAATTGATCGACGATGCCGCGACGATCACTTCGCGTCGCGCCTTAACGACCTGAATCTGTTTGTGAGCTTCGATCTCGACGCCGATCGCGCGTTGATTCTCGATGATCACCCGGCGCGCGAAACCCTTGACCAGACTCACGTTTTTGCGCCTGAGCGCCGGCTTCAGATAGGCTGATGCCGCCGACCAGCGGCGGCCGCCCAGAATGGTCTGCTCCATCGGGCCGAAGCCTTCCTGCTTGGCGCCATTGTAGTCGTGGGTCAGTTCAAACCCTGCCTGGCGGCCCGCTTCGACGAAGGCGCCATAGAGCGGATTGCGGCGCGAGCCGCGCTGCACATGCAGCGGCCCACCGTGCCCGCGCCAGCCATCCTCGCCACCGTCCGAATCCTCCATGCGCTTGAAGTAGGGGAGCACGTCAGCAAAACCCCAGCCGGCGGCGCCCTGTTCTGCCCAATGGTCGAAGTCACGGGCGTGGCCGCGCACATAGACCATGCCGTTGATCGAGGACGAGCCGCCGATCACCTTACCGCGCGGCGTCGCCAGCACGCGGCCGCCCAGATGCGGCTCCGGCTCGCTGGCGAACCCCCAGTCGTAGAGGCTCATGTTGAGCGGGATCGACAGCGCCGACGGCATCTGGATCAGAGGTCCGAGATCGGTGCCGCCGAATTCGATGACGATGACCGAATGCTTGCCGTCTTCAGACAGGCGATAGGCCATGGCCGAGCCGGCGGAGCCGGAGCCGATGATGACGAAATCCGCTTCAAGCATGGTTCATATGCGCCATAAAATCGGCGATCGAAACGTTGCCGCCGGTAGCCATTACAAGGACGGTCTTTCCCGCCACATCCACTTTGCCGCCGAGCAGTGCCGCCAGCGACGCCGCACCCGACGGTTCCAGCACCAGCTTCATCCGCTCGAAAGCGATCCGCATGGCGCGCCGCACGGACTGGTCGTCGACGGTGATGCCGCGGACACCCGCGATCTTGACCGCGGCGAACGGCGCGTCGCCTGGCCGGCGCGACATCAGCCCGTCGCAGATCGACTTTGGTCCGATCGGCATGGTCTCGATGCTGCCATGCGCCAGCGAGGAACCCATGCCGTTGAACCCTTCGGGCTCGACGCCGATGATCCCGGTCGCCGGCGACAGATAGTGGAAGGCGAGCGAAACGCCGCCGATCAGCCCACCGCCGCCGACCGAGCAGAACAACAGGTCGGCGCTGGCGTCCTTGGCCGACAACTGGTCGAGCGCTTCAAGGCCGGCGCCCGCCTGGCCGGCGACGATCTCCGGATCGTCGAAAGGATGCAGCAGGGCCAGATCTTCGGTCTCTGCGATCTCGCGCGCCTTTGCGGCCGCGACTTCCTCGCGAGCCCGATCGCCATGATCGGTCAGTACGACGCGCGCGCCATAGCCTGCAGTGGCGTCCCGCTTGGCAGCCGGCGCATCGATCGGCATGACAATGGTGACCGGAATGCCGAGCGCCTGGCCGGCCGCGGCCAGCCCTTGCGCGAAATTGCCGGAGGAATAGGCGAGGACGCCCTTCTTCGCCTCATCGGGCGAAAGCCGCTTCAGCCGCCAATAGGCGCCGCGAACCTTGAAGGATCCGGCCCATTGCAGCGATTCCGGCTTGATGAAGATCCGGGCCGCGCCGGTTTCCCTGGCCAGCGCCGTCGATTCCAGCAGTGGCGTGACCTGTGTCGCCGGGGAGGTGACGGCATAAGCCTGTCTGAGATGGTCGAGCGAGGGGACGAGAAGGTCTGCCATCATTCGCCTCGCGGATACCTTTTGCTCTCTTCGAGATTGTCGAGGTTCATGTGATTGCGCATGTACCGCTCGGACGCCTTCTGCAGCGGCTGGAAATCCCAGGGGTAATAGGCGCCGTTGCGCAGCGCCGGATAGACGACCCAGCGGCGTGCCTGGCTCTCGCGCACGGCGGCGTCGAAGCCGGCCATGTCCCAACGCGCCCGCACCTTTTCCATGAATGCCGCCACAAGACCCGCATTGGCAGGGTCATCGGCCAGATTGTCCCGCTCGAGCGGATCGGTTTCGAGATCGAACAATTGCGGCGGATCGAGTTCGCAATGGACGAATTTGTATCTGCCGTCGCGGATTGCCACCAGCGGCGCATAGGAGCCTTCCGCGGCATACTCGATCAATACCGGTGCCGTGCGCTGCCCGTCCTTGGTGAGCGGCAGCAGCGACTGGCCATCGGTCCACGGCGCGATCGCCCCGATATCGATGCCGGCGAGGTCACAAAGAGTCGGTGCCACGTCGAGATTGGAGACCGGCGCCTCGATCAGGCCGGCATGAATGCCCTTGCCGGCAATCATCAACGGCACCCGCGCCGAGCCTTCGAAGAAGCTCATCTTGAACCACAGACCTCGCTCGCCGAGCATGTCGCCGTGATCCGAACAGAACAGGATGATTGTGTCGTCGAGCATGCGCGTTCGCGTGAGAACGTCCAGGATCTCGCCGACCTTGTCGTCGACATAGGAGATATTGGCGAAATAGCCGCGCCGCGAACGACGCACCTGCTCGGGTGTGATCTCGAAAGAGGGATAGTCGCTGGCGTGGTACAGCCGCTGGGAATGCGTATCCTGCTCGTCATGCGCGATGAACCCGGTTTCCGGGTCCAGCGCCTGGCAATGCTCATAGAGATCCCAATACTGCTTGCGCGCGACATAGGGATCGTGCGGGTGCGACAGCGAGACGGTGAGGCACCATGGCCGATGGCCCGCATCGTCCTGTTCGCGTGAAAGCTGATAGAGCTTCTGCGACGCGAGGAACACGACCTCGTCGTCATACTCCATCTGGTTGGTGGTTTCCGCAACACCGGCGCCGGTCACCGAACCCAGATTGTGATACCACCACTCGATGCGCTCGCCGGGTTTTCGGTAGTCCGGCGTCCAGCCGAAATCCGCCGGATAGATGTCGGTGGTCAGCCGCTCCTCGAAACCGTGCAACTGATCCGGTCCGACGAAATGCATCTTACCCGACAGGCAGGTGTAATAGCCGGCGGCACGCAGATGATGGGCGAAGGTCGGGATCGACGAGGCGAACTCGGCCGCATTGTCATAGACCCCGGTGCGCGACGGCAACTGGCCGCTCATGAACGACGCACGGCCCGGTGCGCAGAGCGGCGAGGCGGTGTAGTTGTTGGCAAAACGCGCAGAACGCGCGGCAAGCGCTTTCAGATGCGGCGTGTGCAGGAATTCCGCCGGCCCATCCGGGAAAAAGGTCCCGTTGAGCTGGTCGACCATGACGATCAGGAAATTAGGTCGCTTCGCTGTCACTGTTTGTGCCGTCCGCCAAGTTTGGTTTCGAGATAATCCTCGACCAGCGCGATCGCGGTCGCGGCGTCGGGCACGCCGTCCTTCAGCGCGCGCCTGATGTAGAGCCCGTCGATCATCGCAGCCGTCGCTTCCGCGGCGCGGTCGGCTTCGGTCCTGGGCAGGATGCCGGTCAATCCGCTCATCAGGTTCGAATGCAGCCGCCGGGCGTAGATTCTGAGCAGCCGGCGAAGCGGGGACGATTGCTGCGCCTCGACATAGAAGGCGAGCCATGCGGCGATGGTCTCCGCCTGGAACTGGATGTCGGAAAAATTGACGGCGACCACGGCCGAGACGCGCTCGCGCGGGGAAGTGGTGGATTGGAGCGCGCGGCGCATGTCGGTGGTCAGTTCAGCCAGGATGTGCCGCATCGTCGCGAACAGCAGCTCATCCTTGGCACCGAAATAGTGATGGGCAAGAGCCGATGACACACCGGCGCGGCCGGCAATCTCCGACATGGTCACGTCAAGCGAGCCGCGCTGACCGATCGCCGAGATCGTCGCGTCGATGAGCGCCTTACGGCGCAATGGCTCCATTCCGACCTTTGGCATGTCGTTCCCGATTTTGTACGGAGATTATTTTTTATTGACGCGTCAATCAATAAAAAAATCGACGCTGGCGCGACCTGCACCAAGCGATTGTTGCGTTGCGGCCCTTCACGGTTCGGGGAAGAATGTTTATATTTGAACAATAAACGGCGAAGCCATGGACGAGGCTGGCGCCAAGGATGGAGACCGCCATGACCGCATGCATCGTAGGCTGGGCGCATTCGCGTTTCGGCAAGCTTGAGGGCGAGACGCTCGAAAATCTGATCGTCAAGGTCGCGACGGACGCGCTCGATCATGCCGGCATCGGCCCGG
Source organism: Mesorhizobium salmacidum (SeqCode) (assembly GCF_037179605.1). Classification (NCBI taxonomy): domain Bacteria; kingdom Pseudomonadati; phylum Pseudomonadota; class Alphaproteobacteria; order Hyphomicrobiales; family Phyllobacteriaceae; genus Mesorhizobium; species Mesorhizobium salmacidum (SeqCode). The sequence goes on along the minus strand of NZ_JAPYKS010000015.1, from coordinate 127,274 downwards.
ACGAGGTCGACGAGATCGTGCTTGGCCATTTCAACGCCGGCTTTTCGGCGCAGGATTTTACGGCAAGCCTGGTGCTTCAGGCCGATGACCGGCTGCGCTTCAAGCCGGCGACACGAGTCGAGAATGCTTGCGCTACCGGCTCGGCAGCGGTCAGGCAAGGCATCCGCGCCATCGACTCAAACGCTGCCCGGGTCGTTCTGGTGGTCGGCGCCGAGCAGATGACGACCACGCCCGGGCCAGAGATCGGCAAGAACCTGCTCAAGGCGTCCTATCTGCCCGAGGACGGCGACACGCCGGCCGGTTTTGCGGGCGTCTTCGGCAAGATCGCGCAGGCCTATTTCCAGCGCTATGGCGATCAGTCGGATGCGCTCGCCATGATCGCCGCCAAGAACCACAAGAACGGCGTCGACAATCCGTATGCCCAGATGCGCAAGGATTTCGGCTATGACTTCTGCCGGCAGGAGAGCGAAAAGAATCCCTTTGTCGCTGGTCCGCTGAAGCGTACCGACTGTTCGCTGGTTTCCGACGGCGCCGCCGCCCTTATCCTTGCCGACACGGCGACGGCGCTGAAGATGCGCCGCGCCATCGCCTTCCGTGCCAACGAGCATGTGCAGGATTTCCTGCCGATGTCGAAGCGCGACATCCTGACGTTCGAAGGTTGCGAACAGGCCTGGACCCATGCACTGAAGAACGCCGGCGTGACACTCGACGATCTCTCCTTCGTCGAAACGCATGACTGCTTCACCATCGCCGAACTGATCGAATATGAGGCGATGGGACTGGCGAAGCCGGGTGAGGGCGCCAAATTGGCGCTGGATGGCACAACGGCAAAAGACGGCCGCCTGCCGGTCAATCCCTCAGGCGGCCTGAAGGCCAAGGGCCATCCGATCGGCGCCACCGGCGTTTCGATGCATGCCTTGACCGCCATGCAGCTTGTCGGCGAAGCCGGCGGCATCCAGGTGCCGGGCGCGAAACTCGGCGGTATCTTCAACATGGGCGGTGCGGCCGTCGCCAACTACGTTTCCATTCTCGACCGGATCAGATAGACCGCCCGCATTACAGCGCCGCGCGCCGTTTGGGGCGCGCGAACGACGCTGTAACACTTTGATTTTGCGGGAGGTGAGATGACAAATCCGGTTCTGATCGAGGTTTTGCGCGGCGCCATTGTCGAGAGCGCCCATCGGGGCGCGGTCGCTGTCTTCGATGCCGATGGCAAGCCGGTCCTGGAGATCGGCGACATGTCGAAGCCGGTCTTTCCGCGTTCCGCCGTCAAGGCGATCCAGGCGCTGCCGCTTGTCGAAACGGGTGCCGCCGATGCCTATGGCTTCGGCGACCGCGAACTGGCGCTGGCCTGTGCCTCCCATTCCGGCGAGCCGGCGCATGTCGAATTGGCGCGGTCCATGCTGGCCAGGGCTGGGCTGGACGGGTCGGCGCTCGAATGCGGGACCCACTGGCCTTCGAACCATGACGCGGAGATTGCGCTCGCGCGTGCCGGCGGTTCACCAAATGCGCTGCATAATAATTGTTCCGGCAAGCATTCCGGCTTCCTCTGCACCTGCGTCCATTCAGACATCGCCCATCGCGGCTATGTGAGGCCGGATCACGCCTTGCAGGAAATGGTGCGCGACGCCATGCAGGCAGTCACCGGCGCTGTCCACGGCCCCGACGAACGCGCGATCGACGGCTGCTCGATCCCGACCTATGCGGTACCGCTCAGGAGTTTCGCGCTCGGCTTTGCCCGCATGGCCACGGCCCACGGCTTTGGCCCAGCGCGGGCGAAGGCCGCGAAGCGCCTGCTCTCCGCCTGCATGGCGGAGCCGTTCTTCGTCGCGGGCACAGGCCGTGCGGACCTGTTGCTGATGGAAGCCGCTCCCGGGCGAATTTTTGCGAAAGGCGGAGCCGAGGGCGTCCACTGTGCCGCAATTCCGGAACTCGGCCTCGGTATCGCGGTCAAATGCGATGACGGTGCCGGGCGCGCCGGCGACGCAATCGCAGCCGCTGTACTCGCCAGGCTGCTGCGGGCGGATGAAGCCTTGGCGGCGAAGCTGCTCGAACTGGCGAACGCGCCTATCGAAAGCCGGATTGGCGCCAAGGTCGGGGCGCTGAGGCCGACGCCGGCCTTGAATTGAAAGCAGCAATCAGCTGACGCGGTTGCGCTCGGCGGTCAGGTGCGCATAGCCGCTGCTGCCGGTCTGGGTGAGGTCAACTGTCACCGGCTCGCCCTGTTCGACACGCCTCTTCTCTCAGCGGCAACGGCTTGCCGAGAAGCCACTCGGCGCCTAAGTTCAGCGAATGAGCAGAGCTTTTACCCGCGAAGAAGACAGCGAAAACGCCATCGCCGGCGTTGGCGAGCGGCCGATCAGCACGCACCGTAACCTGGTGACGGAACGCGGCCTGGCGCAGATCGAGGACAATCTGGCCGATCTGCGCGATATCATGGCGAAAGCGGAGCGGAAAGCCGACCGCGAGCGCATTGCGGTTGTGTCGCGCGACCTGCGCTACTGGACCGCGCGGCGCGAGAGTGCCGAGCTTTCCGTGCCGGAGCCCGGCAGCGATGTTATCCGCTTCGGCATGGGTGTCACGCTGGAAAGTGACGACGGCAAGAAGGTGCACTGGAAGATCGTCGGCGAGGACGAAGCCAATCCAGCCAAGGGCAGCATCTCGCATGTCTCGCCGATGGCGGTCGCCTTGTTTGGCAAGAAGGTCGGCGACGTGGCCAACGTCAACGGCAAGGAGTGGGAGATCGTCAAGCTCTCGGAGAGTTAGTCTTCAAGCTTGACGACATGGTCGCGGAAGAATGCGGCGGCACCTGCTTCGTCGATCTCACCAGCAGCGACGGCCATGACAAATTCGTAAAGCGTGCCGTTGTCGGCCGTCAGGACATGGCCGTTCACGATCAAAAATGCGCCGGCGGCGACGATCGCTGTCCGTTTGTTGCCGTCGACAAAGGCATGGTTCCTGGCAATGCCGAAGACATAGGCAGCGGCTAGATCCTCGACTGAAGGATCTCCGTAGTTGGCCTTGTTCTCGGCCCGGGCGAGCGCCGATTCAAGAGCATTTTCATCTCTCAGACCTTGTGCTCCGCCGTGCCTGCGCAATTGCTCGGCATGCATGGCTTCGACTGCGCGCCGGGTCAGGAATTCCCAGCTCATTCCGCGAGCTTCTGAAGCGCGACCTTGTATTTGTCCATGACCTTACGAGCGGCTTCCATCTGCCGCTCGAAACTGTCATCCACCGGCTCAAGGGCAATTCCCTTATCCGTTTCGACGATCTGGAACTGATCACCGGTCTTCAAATTCAGACGATCGAGCAGGTCCTTCGGCAGGATCACACCCTCCGAATTACCGATCTTGCGAATTGTTGTGTTCATGATGAAACATCCTGTTGCAACGCTTATTATAACGCAGCGTACTCGATGTTGCAACAGAAATTATAACAGCATCATGCTGCCGCCAGCAGCCGATCCAGCAGCCGCTCCGCCGCTTCCGGAATGACCGTGCCCGGTGGGAAGATTTCCGAAGCACCTGCTTGCAGCACCGCGTCATAGTCCTGCGGCGGGATAACGCCGCCGGCCACGATCAGCATGTCGCCGCGGCCGAGCTTCTTCAGCGTGTCGCGCAATTCGGGGATCAGCGTCAGGTGACCCGCTGCCAGCGATGAGGCGCCGATGACGTGGACGTCATGCTGGATCGCCAGCCTGGCGATCTCTTCCGGCGTCTGGAACATGGCGCCGACGGTGACGTCGAAGCCGAGATCGGCGAAGGCCGTGGCGATCACCTTCTGCCCGCGGTCGTGGCCGTCCTGTCCCATCTTGGCCACGAGAATGCGCGGCTTGCCGCCGTTTTTCTTTTCGAAGGCATCAAGCTTGTCCTGCAGCCGGTTGACCACCGGATTGTCGCCAAGCGCCTTGCGGTAGACACCGGAAATGGTCTGCACCGTGGCCACATGGCGGCCATAAGCCCTTTCCAAGGCGAACGAGATTTCACCGACAGTGGCATTGGCGCGCGCGGCGCGGATGGCGAACTCCAGCAGGTTGTCCTCGCCTTGGGCGGCACGGGTCAGCGCATCGAGCGCGTTTTCGACCGCGGCGACGTCACGCGTGCCTTTCAGCCGTTGCAGCTTCGAGAGTTGCCGGGCCCTGACCTCGGCATTGTCGATCTTCAGCACGTCGACCTCGATATCGGTCCCGGGGCGATGCGCATTGACGCCGACCAGCATCTGCTCGCCGGAATCGATGCGCGCCTGCGTACGCGCCGCGGCTTCCTCGATGCGCAGCTTGGGTATGCCCTTTTCGATCGCCGCCGCCATGCCACCGAGAGCCTCGACCTCCTCGATATGAGCGAGCGCACGCGCTGCCAGGTCATGTGTCAGCCGCTCGAGATAGGCCGAACCGCCCCACGGATCGATGATCCGCGTGGTGCCGGATTCTTTCTGCAGGATGAGTTGCGTGTTGCGGGCGATGCGCGCCGAATGATCGGTTGGCAGCGCCATTGCTTCATCGAAGGAATTGGTGTGCAGCGACTGGGTATGCCCTTGGGTCGCGGCCATCGCTTCGATCATGGTGCGGATGATGTTGTTGTAGGGATCCTGCGCCGTCAGCGACCAGCCGGAGGTCTGGCAATGGGTGCGCAGGGACAGCGACCGTTCGTCCTTCGGCGCGAAATTCTTTTTCATCAGGGTCCCCCACAACAGGCGGGCGGCCCTGAGCTTGGCCACTTCCATGAAGAAGTTCATGCCGATCGCCCAGAAGAAGGAAAGGCGCGGCGCGAAACGGTCGATGTCGAGCCCTGCCGCGACGCCGGCGCGGGCGTATTCGATGCCGTCGGCGATCGTATAGGCGAGCTCCAGGTCGGCGGTCGCGCCGGCCTCCTGCATGTGATAGCCGGAGATCGATATCGAATTGAACTTCGGCATGTTCTTCGAGGTGTAGGAGAAGATGTCCGAGACGATCCGCATCGAGGGCTTCGGCGGATAGATGTAGGTGTTGCGGACCATGAATTCCTTCAGGATGTCGTTCTGAATGGTCCCCGCCAAGTCCTTCTGCGCGACGCCTTGTTCTTCCGCCGCCACGATGTAGAGCGCCATGATCGGCAGCACCGCGCCATTCATCGTCATCGACACGGTCATGTCGCCGAGCGGAATGCCGTCGAACAACTGCCGCATGTCGAGGATGGAATCGATGGCCACACCCGCCATGCCGACATCGCCGGCCACGCGCGGATGGTCTGAATCATAGCCGCGATGCGTGGCCAGATCGAAGGCAACCGAAAGACCTTTCTGGCCGGCGGCAAGGTTGCGCCGGTAAAAGGCGTTGGACTCTTCGGCGGTCGAAAAGCCTGCATATTGCCGGATCGTCCAAGGCTGCTGGACATACATGGTCGGGTAGGGGCCGCGCACGAACGGCGCCAGGCCTGGATAGGTATCGAGATGCGGCAATCCCTTGAGGTCGCCCTGACTGTACAACTGCTTGACGACAAGACCTTCCGGCGTCGTCCGCTGTCCCTTGACCTCGACCGGTGCGCGGCGCGGCGGCACCCAGCCGATCTGACTGAAATCCGGAATCAAGAAGCGGCCCCGATGGATTGCTCGATGCGAACCGGCGACAGTGCCTCGCACAGCACGACACCCTCGGTGAAGGCAGGTCGCCGCTCTGCGTCCAGCGTTTCGACCGGACGCTCGCTTTTCAAGGGGTGCAGCGTGGCGCCGACAATGGCCCGCTCGCCTGACTTGAAGGCAATGCCGCGCTGGGCGGCGGCAGTGCGGACGCGCTGCTGGATATGTCCGTCCCGCAGGCTGGACAGCACGCCACCCTCTGCCTCGATCGCCTGCAATTCCGCCCACGCTGCTTCGCAAAGATCTGACGTCAGCGCTTCGACCGCGCCGGAGCCATGGGCGGGATCTGTGACATGATCGACATGGCTTTCATTGACCATGATCAGTTGCGCATTACGCGCGACGCGGCGGGCAAAAGCCGCCGGCAGGCCGTGCGCGATCGTATGCGGCAGGATTGAGATCGAATCGGCGCCTCCCGCCGCCGCGGCGAAGCAGCCGATCGTCGTGCGCAGGATGTTGTTTTCGGGGTCCAATGCCGTCATCATGCGAAATGATGTCTCGGCATGGATATTGGCCGTGGAATTGGGGATCGAGCAGGCCTCCTGCACCCGTGCCCACAGCCTGCGCAGGGCCCGCACTTTGGCCGTAGACAGGAACTGGTCCTGGTCGACGCTGAGCGCGAAACCGATATGAGGCGCGGCATAGACGAGCGGCTGCCGCGCCTTCTCGAACATCCTCAGATACGAAACCGCCGAAGCCAGCATGATGCCGAGTTCCTGCGCTTCCGTGGCGCCGGCATTGTGAAAGACGCGACCGTCCGCCTCCAGAAGCACACCGGGGACGCCCATCGAGAAGAAATGAGCCAGCGATTGCGGCATCGATTCCTGCAGCGCCTCGATCGACATGCGCAGTCGTCCGGTGCCGGCGAGGATAGCCGCCGGATCGATGCCGAAGGAAAGGTTGAGCTTTGCCGGATCGGAGCGGCGCTTGCTCAGGAACGCCACCAGCCAGTCGGCCATGGGGCGGCTCCACGGGTGGGTATCGATGCGGATCTGGACCCGGTTGAGGGGTACGCCCTCTAGTACCGTCTCCAGTGCCTGCGCCGTCCTCGGCAGGCCGTAGCCGAACGCGTTCGGAGCACCCTCGAAGACGAGCGACAGTCCCGTCGCGCCCTGCGAGATATCTTCCAGGACCTGGGTCTTGGCGCGATCGACATCGGGGTCGTCGACGCGCTGGCTGACGATCCAGGGCAATTGAGGATTGGCGCGCACGATCGGTTCCGTTCCGGTCGCGCGATCATAGAGCGGCTCGACGCGGATGTTGTCGTCGGTGTGCGAGACCAGCTTTTCCTCAAAGGATGCGCCGGCCAACGCTTTTTCCGCCAAGGCCAGCCATTGCTGACGCTGCGCATCCGTTGGCTCAACATCCCTGGTCAAGGCTCCGGCGCCCATTCATCGTCCTCGTTCTATGTGGCCGCACCAGCCCGGGCAGCCCAGTCTACGGTCCCCGGTAGGTTATCGCAATGCGCATCCAAGGCCCAAATCCCACCACCTGATATTCGATCCACCTGATATAGGTTGGCTTGCGTGGACCGACCATGGACGATTGCCAAACACCATCGAAATTCGCAAGTTCCAAAATCCGCTCCTGGCGATTGGTCCGGTTTGGACGATTGGCCCTGATTGGACGATAGCCCTGATTGGATGATTGGCCTCGCTTTGGACAATTGTCATTGTCGCTATGCGACGGCCTCACTATACCTTCGGACAAAGGCTGGCCTTAGATACATCAGTTTGCGGAGACCCGACATATGACTGACGATCCCAGTATTTTCATCGGCGCCAGCCGCAAGCCCGACGACAGCTATCAGCGCGCCGAAAATCTGCTGCTGCAATACGGCAACCGCCACGGCCTGGTGACTGGCGCCACCGGTACCGGCAAGACTGTCAGCTTGCAGATCCTGGCCGAAGGTTTTTCGAATGCCGGCGTGCCGGTATTCTGCGCCGACATCAAGGGCGACCTTTCCGGCATCGCCATGATGGGCACCGCCCAGGATTTCCTTGTCAAGCGGGCAGAACAGGTCAAGCTCGACCCTTACGACTTTCAGGAATTTCCGATCATCTTCTGGGATCTGTTCGGCGAGCAGGGCCACCCCATCCGCGCGACCATTTCGGAAATGGGACCGCTGCTCCTGTCGCGGCTGATGAACCTGACCGACGCGCAGGAAGGCATCATGAACATCGCCTTCCGCATCGCCGATGAGGAAGGGCTGCTGCTGCTCGACATGAAAGACCTGCAGGCGCTGCTCGCTAACATCGCCGAGCGCGCCGAAGAGATCAGCGCCCGTTACGGCAACGTCACCAAGCCATCGGTAGGGGCCATTCAGCGCACGCTGCTGGTGCTGGAGCAGCAGGGCGCGGCGAATTTCTTCGGCGAGCCGGCTTTGCGGATCGCCGACATCATGCGCACCACGCGTGACGGTCGCGGTGCCATCAGCGTGCTCGCCGCCGACAAGCTGATGATGAATCCGCGCCTCTACGCGACGTTCCTGCTTTGGCTGATGTCGGAGCTGTTCGAGGAACTGCCCGAAGTCGGCGACCCCGACAAGCCGAAGCTGGTGTTCTTCTTCGACGAGGCGCACCTCTTATTCGACGAGGCGCCGAAGGTGCTGATCGACCGGGTCGAGCAAGTGGTCCGCCTGATCCGCTCCAAGGGCGTCGGCGTCTATTTCGTCACGCAGAACCCTTTGGATGTCCCCGAAAAGGTCCTGGCCCAACTCGGCAACCGCGTGCAGCACGCGCTGCGCGCCTACACGCCGCGCGAGCAGCAGGCGGTGAGGACGGCGGCCGAAACTTTCCGGCCCAATCCGGACTTCGACTGCGCCACCGCCATCACCCAGCTCGCCACCGGCGAGGCGCTGGTTTCGACGCTGGAGGCCAAGGGCGTTCCGTCCATGGTCCAGCGCACGCTGATCCGTCCGCCGTCATCGCGGCTTGGACCCATCACCCCCGCCGAGCGGCAGAAGCTGATCGGGGAAAGCCCGGTCACCGGCCAGTACGACCAGGTCATCGACCGCGAGTCGGCTTTCGAGATGCTGCAGAAGAAGACCAAGGAGGCGCAGGACGCCGAGGCGCAGGCGCAGCAGGCAGGCACCGGCGGCTCGCGCTGGACCATTCCAGGCTTCGGCAATGACGATCCCGCGCCGCAGTCCGGCGGCAGGCGCGCGCCTGCGCCGCGGCCGTCCAACCGCCAGACGGTGGCGGAAGCGGCGATCAAGTCGGTCGTGCGCTCGGTCGGCTCTTCGGTCGGACGTGCGATCGTGCGCGGAATATTGGGCAGCCTGTCGCGGGGGCGGTAGAATCGGGCAGCGGCGTTGCCGCTGTCCTGTGAGCTCAGAAAATCGCGTCCGTCACCGCTTTGACCGGTCCGAGCAGGACCGATCCATCCGGCACGCCGGCGTCGATCGGGATGGCCTTGTGGTTAGCCGTCGCCACCATCGGCTGGCGGGCGTCGCTGGTCACGATGACCGGCGTCTTGGAGGGCACGCGATCGTAAAGGTCGATGATGTCCTGGTTCATCAGGCGCACGCAGCCCGACGACACCGATTTGCCGATCGAGCGCCATTCCGGCGAGCCGTGCAGGCGATAGAGCGTGTCCACATTGCCCTGGAAGAGATAGAGCGCGCGCGCGCCGAGCGGGTTCTTCAAGCCGCCGGGCATGCCGCCATTGTCGGCGCTATACTGCTTCAATTCCGGCTGGCGGGCGACCATCTCATCCGGCGGCGTCCATTTCGGCCATTTCTGCTTCCATTGGACGACGGCGTCGCCCGACCACTCGAAGCCGGCGCGGCCGAGACCGACGCCATAACGGATGGCCTGGCCGCCCGGGCGAACCAGATAGAGGAAATGGCCTGTCGTATCGACGACGATGGTTCCCGGCTTCTGGCCGGTCGGGTCGGGCACGATCTGGCGCAGGAACTGCGGATCGATCCTGTCGACCGGGATGGCCGGCAGATCGAAGCCGCCATCGCTGACCGCCGCGTACATCGACGCATAGTCGGCAAGCGGAGGCTCGACATAGGTTGGTGGCGGCGGCTCGGCCGGCCCGGGGCCGGTGGTGGCGCATGCCGAAACCGCGATCGAGGCGGCGCCCAGGGCTGCGGCGTTGAGGAAGCCGCGACGGCTCAGGCGACAGGATTCGATTTCGGTTATGGACATGGCTGCCTTCTTTAAGACTCAAATCGCAACAAAGCGTCAACACGCCGACGTTCGCTGCGGGTGCCTGACAACACCTGAGGCGATAGGCGGTTCCGATTCTGGCCCGAACGTGGACAAACAAAGGCGATGCTGTGACTGCGCCGCCACTGTGGCGTTGAGGCCACAGGTCCGCTAGCCACCGGATACGAGGGCCTCCAGCGACGGCAGGATCAGGGCCGGCGGCAAGTCCCGGTATTCCTCCGGCTGGTTGGAGCGGTTGATCCAAACCGTGCGGAAGCCGAATTTGGTGGCGCCCGCAATGTCCCAGCGATTGGAAGACTGGAAGGAGATCGCGCCGGGATAGAGCCGCCAATCCGTGGCGACCATGTCGTAGACCGCCGGATCGGTCTTGAAGCGACGCACCGCATCGACCGAATAGATGTTGTCCAGGACCTGGTCGAGTGCCGCGGACTTGACCGCCGCCTTCAGCATTTCGGGCGAGCCATTGGAGAGGATCGCCAGCCTGGCGCCCGAGGCCTTGAGCGCCTTCAGCACGGCCGGCACTTCGGGATAACAGTCCAGCCTCCAATAGGCCTCCATCAGCTTTGCCTTGAGACTAGGATCGGCCGAAGGGACCTTGCGCAAGGCGAAGTCCAGCGCCTGTTCCGTCAACTGCCAGAAATCGGCGTAGGCGCCCATCAACGTGCGCACCCAGGAGTATTCAAGCTGCTTGGCGCGCCAGATTTCGGACAGGAGCTGGCCGTCGGGGCCGATCGCGTCTGCATGGCGGCGCACGGCCGCATGCACGTCGAACAGCGTGCCATAGGCGTCGAAAACATAGGCGGCGTATTGCATGGCAACAGTTTTGAGGCGAGGCGGGACAAGGTGCAAGCCTTGATTGCATCGCACCCGTCGCTGGCCTCAACAAAACTCCCCGATGCTGGTTGACGGCAGCGGCCAAAGCATCATCCAATGTTGTCACACAAGATCGACCGGAACAGGAAAACGCGATGACACTGGCGGCGGCGGCGCAATCCGCGACATGGACTTTCGTCGATGGCGATTGGTACGAAGGCAATGTCGCCATTCTGGGGCCGCGCAGCCACGCCATGTGGCTCGGCACCAGCGTGTTTGACGGGGCTCGCTGGTTCGAGGGCGTGGCGCCCGATCTCGAACTTCATGCCGCACGCGTCAATGCCTCGGCGATCGCGCTCGGCCTCGCGCCAAACATGACGCCCGAGCAGATCGTCGGGCTGACCTGGGACGGATTGAAGAAATTCGACGGCAAGACGGCGGTCTACATCAGGCCGATGTACTGGGCCGAGCATGGCGGCTACATGGGCGTCCCGGCGGATCCCGCCTCGACCCGTTTCTGCCTCTGCCTCTACGAATCGCCGATGATCTCGCCGACCGGCTTTTCCGTGACCGTATCGCCGTTCCGGCGCCCGACCATCGAAACCATGCCGACCAACGCCAAGGCCGGCTGCCTCTATCCCAACAACGGCCGCGCCATCCTCGAGGCCAAGGCGCGCGGCTTCGACAATGCGCTTGTGCTAGACATGCTGGGCAATGTCGCGGAGACCGGAAGCTCGAATATCTTCCTGGTCAAGGACGGCCACGTGCTGACGCCGGCGCCCAACGGAACCTTCCTGTCCGGCATCACCCGCTCGCGCACGATGACGCTGCTCGGCGACTATGGGTTCAGGACGACTGAAAAGACGCTGTCGGTGCGGGATTTCCTCGAAGCCGACGAAATCTTCTCGACCGGTAACCACTCCAAGGTGGTGCCGGTCACCCGCGTCGAGGACCGCGACCTGCAACCCGGCCCGGTGGCCAAGAAGGCACGCGAACTCTATTGGGATTGGGCGCATTCGACGTCAGCTGGCTGAGGTCCGGCCTTTTTGTCGCTGCGCGGTTGGCCGCAGGAAAAGCGTGTGACAGTTTTCGGGAACCCGCTTAGAAAGGGGACCGGCGCTTCATTTCCGGAGTTGCTCCAGCTCAATCCCGACCTATCTTACTCCGGTATCCACACCGGATTTTCCACGAGGGAGTACTACCCATGGCTTTCGAATTGCCCGCTCTGCCCTACGACTATGAGGCCCTGCAGCCCTATATGTCGAGAGAGACGCTGGAGTATCACCACGACAAGCATCACAAGGCCTATGTCGACAACGGCAACAAGCTCGCCGCCGAAGCCGGCCTCGGCGATCTTTCGGTCGAAGAGGCGGTCAAGCAGTCGTTCGGCAAGAACGCCGGTCTCTTCAACAATGCCGCCCAGCATTACAACCACATCCATTTCTGGAAATGGATGAAGAAGGGCGGCGGCGGCAACAAGCTGCCTGGCGCGCTGCAGAAGGCTTTCGACAGCGATCTCGGCGGCTACGACAAATTCAAGGCTGATTTCATCGCCGCTGGCACGACGCAGTTCGGTTCGGGATGGGCCTGGGTTTCGGTCAAGGACGGCAAGCTGGCGATCTCGAAGACGCCGAACGGCGAAAACCCGCTGGTTCATGGCGCATCGCCGATCCTCGGTGTCGACGTCTGGGAACACTCCTACTACATCGACTACCGCAACGCCCGGCCGAAATACCTCGAGGCCTTCGTCGACAGCCTGATCAATTGGGATCACGTGCTCGAGCTCTACGAAAAGGCAAATGCCTGATCGATCTTCCGAAAAGGCCCGGCACCCCCGGGCCTTTTCTTTTAAGTCGAAGCCCCACCGCAGCCAGAGTCGTCCAAATTCATGCGGAGAGAAGGGAATATTCCTCCTCCCACACCCGTTAACGTCCTGTCCTGAAATGCCTTCATCACGGAGCCAAATGAATGAGAAAGCTTGTCATCGCCATCTCTATGCTCGCACTCGCCGCGTCGGCGGCCTTTGCCGATCCCGTCCTCGGCCGGCAGGCACTGATGAAGGAACGCGGAAAGATCGTCGGCGGCCTGTCGAAAGTGGTCAAGGGCGAGGAACCTTTTGATGCCGCCGCGGTGCTGACGCAGTTGCAGGCATTGCAGGCAAATGCCGAGAAATTCGACGTAGAGGCCTTGTTCCCGAAGGGCAGCGATACCGGCGACACCACGGCGGCGCCAAAGATCTGGGAAGACATGGCCGGCTTCAAAACGGCCGAGGATAAGTATCTTGCCGACGTCAAGGCCGCGGTCGCGGCTGCTCCGGCCGACGTCGACGCGCTGAAGACGCAGATCGGCACCATCGGCTCGGACTGTGGCACCTGCCACCAGGGCTACAGGGTCAAGAAGGGCTGATCGCCTGATATGGCATGGCTGAAGAAGCTCGTCGGCGCGGCCCTCGTTCTGGGCGTCGCCGGCGCGGCCGCCGGGTGGCTGCTGTCGGCACCCGTCAGGCTTGATGGGGCGGATCTGGCGCAACTCGGCCCAGGCGATGTTGTCCGGGGCAAGCGCATTTTCTATGCCGGCGGCTGCACCTCATGCCATGCGAAGCCTGGGTCGCGGGGCGATGCGCGGCTTCAACTCGTGGGCGGGCTTGAACTCAAGACGCCGTTCGGCACCTTCGTGCCTCCCAATATTTCGCAAGATCCCAATGATGGCATCGGCGCATGGTCGGTCGGGGATCTCGCCAATGCCATGCTGAAGGGTGTTTCGCCCACGGGTGAGCATTTCTATCCGGCCTTTCCCTACGCCTCCTACGCGCGCATGAAGCCGTCTGATGTCGCCGACCTCTATGCTTTCCTGAAGACGCTTCCCGCCGTCGCCGGCAAGGCGCCGGGCAATTCGCTGGCATTCCCGTTCAACATCCGGCGAGGCATTGGCCTGTGGAAGCGCCTCTATCTCAGCGATCAGCCTGTCATTCCCCTGCATGATGGCACGCCGGAACTCGTGATGGCAGGCCGCTACCTGGTCGAAGGGCCGGGTCATTGCGGCGAATGCCATACGCCGCGCGACTTGGCTGGCGGCACCAGGAAGGGCCAATGGCTGGCCGGCGCCGTCGCCGCCGAGGGTTCGGGCGTCGTGCCAAACCTTACTTCGGGCGAGGGGGGTATCGGCAGCTGGTCCGCATCCGACATCGCAAACTACCTGGAAACCGGGTTCACGCCGGATTTCGATTCCGTCGGCGGCGCCATGGTCGATGTGCAGCGCAACATGGCCGAGCTGACGGCGGACGACCGCGCGGCGATTGCCGCCTATCTCAAGGCGATACCGCCGCACCCCAACGGCTATCCGGCTCGCAAGAAAAGTACGAAATAGGTCGGGAATCCATAAAGTGGGAAGGGCCCGCATCTGTAGGATGACGAATATGCGCCAAGCCCTGAGTGCATTATGGGCCATTGATAGTCCGTTGCGCGACTGGCTTACCTCTGCGAGATAGTACATCCAGCCCAATCCAGGGACGCTTAACTATGCTCACCGTCTATGGCGAAGGTCGTGGCTTCCGTGTTGTTTGGCTGCTCGAGGAATTAGGATTGGCTTATCGGCTGCGCCCGGTCGATCTGCTCGCAGTCGAGAATGATCGCGGCTTTCTCGCGATCAACCCCGCCGGCTTCATTCCCGCACTGCAGGACGGCGAGACGATCATGGTCGAATCGATCGCGATTCTTGAGTACCTGCTCGCCCGCCACGGCTCAGGCTCGCTTGCCGTCGCCCCGCACGATCCCGCTTTGGTTATCCGCCGCCTCGCGGATTGCCCCTATCTCGCCGGCGAGCGGTCCACTGCTGCCGATATCTCGGTGAGCTACGCCCCCTGCTCGGCATGCGAACTGGCAACTATGTCCCCGAGTCTATCGAGCGGGACTATCTCGCTCGCACGACGGCACGCCCTGCCTACGCCCGAGCAATGGAAAGCTGTCAGGCCACCAAGGCTTGGTCGGCGAGATCACCGGGATTGTAGTGCTCGCTTCATCCGGCTGTGGCTCTTACGAGTCTACTGCCTAATCTTCGGACTGCAGGTGGCGATCGCCAAGGAAATCGAAGCCCGTTTCGAAGAAATGATTGTAGTTGCAGGTCATTTCCTCGCCCGGCGCGATGTCGCGCAAGGCGTAGGTTTCCTCGGGCGACGAGACATCGCAATTCGGCTCGTCGTCATGGTTCATGTAACGGGCGTCGTCGGCTTCGAAGACGATATAGGCCGGATCGCGCCGGTCGGGGTAGGAATAGCGGTCGAGATAGTTCTTTACCGGCCCGGTCTCGCCCTCATAGGTCTCGACGTCGATGATCCGGTCGAACCGGGGGTCGAGCTTCCAGACCAGCGTGCCCTTGGCAATGTGGTTCTTGGCAAACACACCGATGCCCTGGATCGGCGATTTGTCGAGATAGACGTCGACGAGCAGCATAATGGACCCTTGTGCGAATGTGGGCTTCGTGCCCGGGAAAATCGTGCTTGGGTAGCGCGCGACCGTCGCAATTGCGAGCGGAAATCAGCCGGACGGAATTCAAAAAATCATGATCATCATGCCTGCCGACAGACGTTAGTCGGCTGGCTTCAGCGCTGTTGCAAAGCCAGGCGGACACCCAGGGCGCAATAGATGCCGCCGACAACCTTGCCCTGCCATTTCAGCACTGTGGGATTTTGGCGCAGGAAACCGCCGAGCCGCCCTGCGCTCACGGCAAACACGACCGTGCTGAAAAGCCCCAGCATGACGAAGATGATCCCCAATACGGCTAACTGAACCATCGCCGATCCGTTTTCGGGCCGCACGAACTGAGGCAGGAAAGCGAGGAAGAAAAGCGCGGTCTTGGGGTTGAGCACCTCGGTCAGGACGGCCTGTCGAAACGCCTTTCCGGCAGAGATCGCGAGCGCGCCGGCGGTCGGATCGGTCGGCGCTTTCTCGATGATGGCGCGAATGCCGAGGTAAACGAGGTAGGCCGCGCCGATATACTTTACGATGCTGAACAGCGTCGCCGATGTGGCGATGATCGCCGAGATGCCGACCATCGCCATCATGGTATGAAACACATCGCCGGCCGCGATCCCGGCGCCGGTGGCGATCCCGACCCTGGTTCCCGAACTCGTTGCGCGCGCGATCGTCAACAGTGTGGCCGGACCCGGAATGAAGACAAAACCGAACACAACCGCGATATAGGCTATCAATGTGGACAGATCGATCATCGCGGCGTTCCTCCGTAAGCTATGCCTTGTCCGTTACCTTCAACGTGAAGGCATAAGTATAGGCGATCTCCTCCAGGCGCGAAAACCGGCCGGAGGCACCGGCATGGCCGGAATCCATGTTGATTTTGAACAGCACCGGATTGGCGCCCCTCTTGCGGTCACGCAGCCGCGCCACCCACTTGGCCGGCTCCCAATAGGTGACGCGCGGATCGGTAAGACCGGCGAGCGCCAGGATCGGAGGGTAGTCGAGTGCTGCGACATTGTCGTAGGGCGAATAGGTGGCGATCGTCCGGTAATCGTCGGCCGACGCAATCGGATTGCCCCATTCCGGCCATTCCGGCGGGGTCAGTGGCAGCGTCGCGTCGAGCATGGTGGTAAGCACATCGACGAACGGAACCTCGGCCACGATGCCGCCGAAGCAATCCGGCGCCATGTTGGCGATGGCGCCCATCAGCATGCCGCCGGCCGAGCCGCCCTGCGCGACGATGTGGTCATGCGCGGTATAGCGCTCGGCCACGAGATGGCGGGCGCACGCGATGAAATCGGTGAAGGTGTTCATCTTGTGCGCCCGCTTGCCGTCATCGTACCAGCCATAGCCCTTGTCCTTGCCGCCGCGGACATGGGCAATGGCAAAGACGAGGCCGCGGTCGACCAGCGAGAACCAGTTGGTATTGAAGGCGGCCGGAACGGCAATGCCGTAGGAACCATAGCCGTAGAGCAGGCAAGGCGCGGAGCCGTCCAGCGGCGTGTCGCGGTGATGCAGAAGCGAGATCGGCACCAGTTCACCATCGGCCGCGGGCGCCATCAGCCGCCTCGTGACGTATTGATGCGGGTCATGGCCGGACGGCACTTCCTGGGTCTTGAGCAGCACGCGCTCACGGGTGCGCATGTTGTAGTCGAACATCTGCGACGGCGTCGTCATCGACGAGTAGGAAAAGCGCATCATCTCGGTGTCGTATTCCAGGGCCCCTGAAAGGCCGAGCGAGAAGGCTTCCTCATCGAAGAAAATCAGATGCTCTTCGCCGCTGGCACGGTCACGCACGACGATACGCGGCAGGCCTTCCTTGCGCTCGAGCCGGACCATGTGGTCTTTGAAGCCGATCACCGACAGGATCAGCCGGCCCGGTTCATGCGGCACCAGTTCCTGCCAGTTGGCGCGGACCGGATCGCTTGCCGGCGCCGTCATGATCTTGAAGTCCTTGGCACCATCCGCATTGGTCAGGATGAAGAATATGTCGCCGCCTTCCTCAAGTTCATATTGAAGGCCGGTCTCGCGCGCCGAAACCAGCTTGGGTTCGGCAAACGGATCGCTGGCGCTCAACAGGCGGTATTCCGAAGTCTCGTGATCGTTGATGCCGATCATGATCCATTGATTGTTGCGGGTTCCGTCGACGTCCATGAAGAAGCCGGGGTCGGTTTCCTCGTAGATCAGGCGGTCTCTTTCGGGGTTCTGTCCAAGCGCGTGGAACAGAACCTTGGACGGCCGGTGGTTTGGATCGAGACGCGTGTAGAAGAACCCGTCATTGCCCGCGTCCCAGACGCCCGAACCGCCGGTGGCGGGAATCTGGTCCGCCAGTTCCTTGCCATCGGCAAGGTCGCGCACACGCAGCGTGTAGAATTCGGAACCCTTGTCGTCGAAGGCCCACAGGAGCTTGCGATGATCGGCCGAATGATCGACGCCGCCAAGCCGGAAATAGGCCTTGCCCTCGGCCTCGGCGTCACCGTCGAGCAGGATCTGCTCGGGCCCGCCGTCGCGCGGCATGCGGAAATAGCGCGGCTGCTCGCCGCCGAGCTTGAAGGAAGAGCCATAGGCGTAAGGCCCGTCCTTCATGGGAACGGATGAATCGTCTTCCTTGATGCGGCCCTTCATTTCCTTGAAGAGCTGCTTTTGCAAATCTGACGTGTCGGCCATCAGCTTCGACTGGTAGGCATTTTCGGCTTCGAGTTCGGCGCGGATCCCAGGATCGAGCAAGGAGGGATCCCTGAACATCTCCTGCCAGTTATCCGCCCGCAGCCAGGCATATTCGTCGGTTCGCGTGATGCCGTGATGCGTGTCCGAGACTGGCCTCTTCTCGGGGGAAGGGGCGCTGACGATTGGAAATCGAGAAGTCCTGGTCATTGCGTCTCGCTCTGGAAATATCTTGAATGACGAATGAACACACCGATCAGGGCGGGTTCAAGAGCAGTTGCGTAGAGGTGGTGTGGGCCCATGAGGTGGCCGGGAGGAGGGAAGATGACTATTCGGTCTCGTATTGCTGCGGCCTTCGCCGTTGCTTCGCTAACTCTGGTCTTTGCCGGCCAGTCTCATGCGACCGTATTCGCGGCTTGGCAAGTGGCCAATGTGCCGTTCGGCGACACGCTCAATGTGCGCAAATATCCGTCGGGAACATCCCAGAAACAGGCCGCCTACCCGAACGGGGCCGTCCTGCAGATGACCGGGAGATGCACCGGCGGCATAAACCTGCTCGATATCGCCAATCAACCGGCATGGAAACAGCAGCGGACGGTTCGCTATCGCTGGTGCGAAATCTGGCATGACCCCGCCAAGAACGGCGTCTTCGTCACCGGCTGGGCCTATGGCGGATACATCGCGCCGTTTTGACCGGGGAATGGCCTGATTGATGGCGGGATGGTTTGGCAACCTATGGTTTCGTGGACAGGTGTGAACAACCAAGCTTGTCGGTGTGGTCGCCAAGCAAACCGGAGCATTGAAACTTGTTTTGTGAGTTATCGCGAATGTAACGATTAGCTGACCCAACGTCAGCCTTTGTCCGTTTGGCGACGGAAATATCGAAAAATTACATGGTGCACGAAAGATTGAAGCTGATCGCGCAATAGTTGACCAACATTCGTAAATATAATGCAGAGAGCGAATTGACTTACTTGACGTGTGGTCGCATTGATGTCCCCGTGACACGAATCGGCGCAGCTCTATCTGCGCAAAATTCGTGCAATGCCCTGTTTGTAAAAAGGGGCACAGATCGACGTAACTCTTGTTGGGGCCTGAAGACCATGGATATTGTCGAAACACCTTCCAGAAACAATGATGCGCTGATTGAGCTCACCGCCGATGTGGTGGCAGCCTATGTCAGCAACAATCCCGTGCCGGTCGGCGAACTGCCGAACCTGATATCCGATGTCCACGCCGCTCTCGGGCGTGTGGGCGGAACCGTCGAACAGCCGCCTGCCGACAAGCAGAAGCCGGCTGTCAACCCGAAACGCTCGGTTCATGACGACTACATTGTCTGTCTTGAAGACGGCAAGAAGTTCAAGTCGCTCAAGCGTCACCTGATGACCCACTACGATCTGACGCCCGATCAGTATCGCGAAAAGTGGAACCTGGACCCAAGCTATCCGATGGTTGCCCCGAACTACGCGGCGGCCCGCTCGCAGCTTGCCAAGAAGATGGGCCTTGGCCGCAAGCGCAAAGCGCGGTAGTCGCGGCTTGCCGGATTGGAACTGAAATCAAACGGCGCCTTCGGGCGCCGTTTGATTTTGCGGGCGAGTGCAATTCCAGGAAAAGTGTGAACCGGTTTTCCCGGGAAAAGCGCGTAGCGCTTTCCCTAGGGAGTTGCGTCAAAACAAGGAAGATCGAGGCAGAAGCCTGTCAGGCGGTCTGCGCGAGCGCCATCTCGGCATCGCGTTTGATGCGCTTGACCATCGAGCGAAGGCCGTTGGCGCGCTGAGGTGACAGGTGTTCGTCGAGGCCGAGTGCCTTCAGCGTCGCTTCAGCGTCGGTTTTCTGGATTTCGCTGGCCGTCTTTCCGGAAAACAGCGCCAGCATGATCGCGACCAGTCCGCGCACGATATGAGCGTCCGAATCGCCCGTGAAGCTGATGACGGGATCGGCGCCCGGACCCCGTTCCGTGGTCAGCCAGACCTGGCTGACGCAACCTGGCACCTTGTTGGCGGCGTTGCGTTCCGCATCGGGGAAGGGAGGCAGCGCTTCGCCAAGCTCGATGACGTAACGATAGCGGTCCTCCCATTCCTCGAGGAACGAGAAGTCGTCGCGGATTGTCTGGATCGTGGTCGTCATGACCCGGATATAGTCACGCGACGGCGCCGCGTCACGGAAAAACAAGGACACCGCGGGCGTCGAGAGGGCAGACGGGCCGCGGTGCGCCGTCGAGACGGCTTAATTCTTTATCGGCAGGTTGACCGTTTGGGGCAGGACGATTTCTTCCGGCACGCTGCCCGTCACTGTCGAGATGTCGGGGCCGGCGGACTTGTCGTCCAGCATGGCGGCCGCGATCTTGGCGGTCTCCTTGGCGCGTGCGGTGATGGTGTGCATCGCCGATTTGCCGGTTTCGCAGACATCGGGCTTGCGTTCGCAGATCCCGGCGATGTCGCCGACGGCGTCTCGCGCCGCGAACAGGGCCTGGACCGGCCCGACGCTTTGCTGGCCCGTTTCATCAGACCCGACACCCAGCGGCAGCGCCAGCAGCACCAGTGAAAACCAGAAAGCCATTCTTATCAGGAAGAACATGCCTTGCCTCTCGTCGTGACCGGATCATGCATCATACGGCACGACCTCTTTTATGGGCAGGATGTTGGCACACAGGCACAAAGGACGGCTTGCACGATCGCCGAGAATTTTCCTCAAATTTTAGGCAAATTCGAAACGAAGCGTTTTGTTATCGATTTGTTTCATATCGGGACGATTCTCGTTACCATCCGATAACCATCTATCCGGTTGTTTCTGCCGGATTTTTCGCAAATGGAGGCGATTCCGTTCCTGCCTTTGGGCCGCTGATGACGGGCGTTCGCGAATAACCCTCCGTTTACTATGGCGGCATTTGCCCGGGCTTTCGGCGGCTGTCGTCCCGATATTTGCCGCAGGGCCGGCCTTGGTCGGCCCTGCCTTATCCATTCCTTAAACGCTGGATGCGAGTTTCAAAGCCACCCAAGACAATCTGCAAAAGCAGAGCTGTTCACGACGAGTGCGAGTGCGTTGAGTTGATGCCGATCGAGGCCAGATACGCTGAATTGCCTGGCGCAATGGCGGCCGGTTGTGAACGCATGGTTCATCCCAGCGTTCTCGGGCACAGCGACCGCGAGCGCCAGCGCCGTTTCATCGGCGTGATGCTGGCCGCGCCGTTCTTTGCAGCGGGTGCCGCGGTCACGCTGGTTACGTCGGGCATGGGGGCTGCCGTGACCATGGCCGCCATTTTCGCGGCCTTCGGTCTGTGCTGGTTCGTCGCTCTGCTGGTAGCAGCGACCGGCAAGATGGCCGCCGCCGGGCCGATCGCCCTGGCGATGGCGGCGATTGCCCTTGGCGGTCTCATCGGTGCCGCCGGCGGATTGAGTTCACCTGTCGCCATGCTTGCCTTGGCGCTGCCATTCGAAGCCTGGTGGATCGGCGCCTCGCGGCGTGCTGCTGTGTGGGGGGGCGCCTCGGCCGTCATCGCCATCGCCCTTCAGTCCCTGTCGGCCACCTTCCTTCCATTCGCGGACGCGCACATCGCCGCCTGGCACTGGCTGGTGCCATTGGCGTGGGCGCTGACCCTCCTCCCGCGCATATCGGCTTTTCGCGGCACCGCCGGCGCGGCCGCTACGCTCGATGCGGGTGACGGATTGGAAGACATCATCGACGCGGTGGTCTTTCGGGTCACCCGCCACGGCGAAGTCGTGGAGGCGTCCGCCAAGGCGCGTACGCTTCTGAAATTGCCACCTGAATTGTTGTCCGGAACGGGCCTCTTCGACCGCGTCCACCTGTCGGACCGTGTCTCCTATCTCAGCGCCCTGGCCGACATGCGTGACGGCGCACTATCGCGCCGCCTCGAATTGCGCATCAGGTTGCCCCAGAGTGGCAACGGCGCCCACAACGGAAATGGTTTGGTGGCCGACAACTACCAGCCATTCGCGCTCGAACTGGTGCGCGGCGAGGAACAAAGCGACGTTTTCACGCTTGTCCTGCGCAAGAACGACGAGACCGCGCGGTTGCGCGAAGAACTGGCGCAAGCCAATGAGACGGCGGCCGCCGCCGAAGTGGCCAAGGGCCGCTTCCTCGCAGTGGTGAGCCATGAACTGCGCACACCCTTAAATGCCATCATCGGCTTCTCCGACATGCTGCTGCACGAGATGTTCGGCGCCTTCAAGGATCCGCGCCAGAAGGAATATGTCGGCCTCGTGCGGGATTCGGGCCAGCATCTGCTGGCAGTCGTGACATCCATACTCGACGTCTCGAGGATCGAATCGGGTGTCTACGCCACCGAGCCGGAGCCGTTCCGGTTCATGGAAGCCGTGGACATGTGCCAGTCGATGATGCGGCTGCAGGCCCAGGCCAAGAACATCGACCTGCAGACGCAGATCGCCCCAGACGCAGGCGATATCAATGCCGATCGCCGCGCCGTACAGCAGATGCTCATCAACCTCGTTTCCAACGCGATCAAGTTCACGCCCGACGGCGGCGATGTCGTCGTCGGCGCCAAGCGGATCGGCTCACGTCTGCATTTCTGGGTCAGGGACACCGGCATCGGCATTGCCGAGGAGGATTTCGCCAATCTCGGCAAACCCTTCATGCAGATCCAGAACGACTATACCCGCCGTTTCGAGGGAACGGGTCTTGGCCTTTCCCTGGTGAAGGGGCTGGTGGCCTTGCATGAAGGCACGATGTCGATCGAAAGCATGCCGGGCGAGGGCACCACGGTGACCATCAGCCTGCCGGTCTGCGGGCCGAAGGGACGCCCCGCCAACTCGACCGGAGTGCTGACGATGCCGGTGACGAGGGCGAAAGGGGACGGAAATGGCTCGCTCCGCAAAACAGGCTAAGGCGGTCAAACGCCGCAGCAACGCCTTGCAGGACGGCGCCATCGCCGTTGGCGGCATGATTTCGCGCAATCCCGTCCTGGTGGGAGGATCGACCGCATTCCTGGTGACGCTGTTCTACGTCTCGGCCAACGCGCTGTGGTATCAGCCTTTCCCGCACGCCGGGGCGTTTTTCGCCACGCGTCATTTCCAGGGCTTTCCGCACGCCGCAGCCGACGAGCCGGAGACGACAATTAACATCGTGCGGCCCAATGCCGCGCCCGCCCCGATCAAGGGCGACCCGGTGGTCGAGCAGGTGCAAGGCATATTGAAGGACCTCGATTTCTATTCCGGCACCGTCGACGGCATTTCCGGCCCCAACACGCGCAAGGCCATACAGGCCTATCAGCAGAAGGTTGGGCTGAACGCCTCGGGCGAAATCGATGCGCTGCTGCTGGATCAGCTAGGTGCAACGCCGAATATGGCCGCCGTGCCCAAGCCGCAGCCTCGTCCCGACATGGCGCCGACCGCTGTTCCCGTGTCCTTGCAGACGAATGAGGCACAGACGAATGCCGCTTTGCAGGGGCCTGATCCCCGCATCGTTAAGATCCAGGCCGGGCTCAAGGCCTTCGGCAATGACGACATGCAACTGGATGGCGTCGTCGGTGCACGCACGAAGGCGGCGATCAAGGAGTTCCAGACGCTGTTCGGGTTGCCGCAGACCGGCGAACCCGACGAGATCGTCTACGTCAAGATGCGCGAGATCGGCCTGACCAACTGACAGCCGAAACGACGGCTCGCCCTGCATCGGAAATTTCGATAGAGAGCCCGCATGTTGTCGGGAGTCTTCGATGCGTGTAACCGCTGACCTGTGGGTTTCGGCCCTGTTGCGCCGGGTTTTCGGCGCTGGCGGATTTGCCGCCGTGGTCAATCGCGGCGCGACAGAGGCCGGGGCTGTGTTCATCCTGGCGCGGGGCAGGATGGGTGAAATGGCTCTCTACGGGCCGGCGCCGCAGACAAGCTACGATTCGGCCAAGCCCGAAGACCGTTTTTTCAGCCTTCTCGCCGCCGGCGATGATGCGTCCGTGCTGGACGCGAGACTTGAGCGCGAGAAAAAATTCGATCCCGACATTTGGGTGGTCGAGATCGAGGCCGGGAATGTTCCCGTCGAGGAGCTTATTTCCGTGAAGACGCCCTGAGGCCGGGGGCGTCGGCTTCGTCGCTGTTGGAGGCCTTGCGGCTGTCGCCGTTTGTCGGCGAAGCATCGCGAGCCGCCCTGGACGGGGTTTTGGCTTTCCATCCCCGCACTTTGTCCAGGGCCGTATCGCGGTGCAGCAGGCGGTAATGGTCGAGATAGGTGCGGATGGCCTGCGGATGCGGGAACAGGCCGGGATAGACGGCAACCGTGATCAGGAATGCCCGGTCCTCGCTGAAATCGAGCGAACGCAGCGCCGCAAGCAGCGGCGCATAATTCTGGTTGGCGGTCAGCGATTGCGCGATCGAGAAATCAATGTCGAGGGCATCGGCAAGAGCGGTCTGGAAGAAAGCGGCGTTTCCCGTCAATGCCGTCTCGCGCAGTTTGACATAGGTATCCGCACCTGGGAACGCATCGACCTTCGCCGCCAAGGCTTCGTCGCCGGTGTGCATCATGGAGCGCAGCCTGCGCCGCGCGTTCTCGGCGGCAACGCCGGGCGTCTGCTGAGTTTCCGCGCTGTCCGCCGTCGCTTGCGTCGTCACGGCAGGGCTTTGCGCCGGGGCTGCTTCCGGATCCCGCATCCGCACCAGGGTCGGTCTTTCCAGCGCTCTGATCAGATCGGCGATGGTCGGGTTCAGGTCCTTGCGCCGCGCGATGGCGCGCGCATGCGGCAGCCCGTGCCGGCCAATCAGCGCGATCAGGTCGATATCGCTGACCGCGCGTGAGCGGATGAGCAGCGGAGCGGCAATGTCGACCGGTTCCTCGCAAAGGCGCCGCACCAGGGCCGCGGGTGCATATTCGCATTCGGAAAGGGCGGCTGCCACGTAGCGCCGCGATTCGACGGATACGCTGTCGAACAGCGGCAGCGTCAGGTCTTCGAGCTGGCCGATCTCGCGGCGTGACGGTCGGGTCAGCGAGCAGAACGCCGACACGGCGGCGCGGAACAGCCTTTCGGCTTTTCCCGATTCCGTCCTTATCGCGATTTGCCTGAAGTCCGAAGATGACACGAAGGATACGCCTGACAACAGATACACACTCGACATCGCGCCACCGGAACTATGTCGGTTTCGCGTTTGCCTCGGTCAGAACTCTCTGACCTGGGAACAAAGATCAAGTTAGCGGCGATCCGTTAGCGCTCCGTTAACCCTCTGCCGGCCTTAATGATATTTGGAGGCGTTGCGTTGTGCTCCGGGGAAACCGAGAGGAATGCGCGAACCATGGGCATGGTACTGTCTTTCGTGCCGCGTGCGGCACCGACCAATCGAGCAAAGCAAACCACCGAAATACCGGCGGCCGTAATCATATTTCCCGGCATCCGCTATGAGCGGTCCAGCACCGGCGAAGCGCGGCCCGCGGGGCCGGACAAGCCGGGATCGCCACGGACGCCCGTGCCGCACCACTGAGCTTGCTGAAGCCCTAGAAATCCTGCAGCTCGCAGGAACTCTGATCGAGAAAGCGCGACACGATCGGCTTCCAGCTCTCGTCCGGCACGAAGCTGCGGATGACGAAGATGCCTTCGTCGATGGGCGCTTCGACGAAAATCGCTCCCTGGAGGTCTTCGGGCAGGTCCTTGCGCACGTCGATCATCTGCGCCGGCGTCAGCACGACCGCATCCAGCTTGCCACCGGTCGCCGTGTGGTCGTTGAAGGAATAGATGTTGTGACCGCTGCGGTCATAGACCGACACCGACCAGAAGGGGACGTCTCCCGGCGCCTTGATCCGGACCATTCCTTCCTCGAGGTCGAAGCGGCAGGCTGTGGCATAGAACAGCGGGTCGACCGATTTCACCACCGGCGCGCCGCCGGCTTCGGCATCGAGCCGGTTCATCCTGTAGAGATCGGATGCCATGGAAAGACGCGACCATGCGTCACGTTCGGAAAAATCCGGCACCAGAAGCAGGACGATAATGTGGACAATGCCGGCGCCGACGAGGCCCAGCAGGACGGCGTGCAGAAGTCTGCGCAGGGCGGCATGCAGACTACGCATCGCAGCCCGCCCTCACGATCCTGGGCAGCGAAACGTCGGACAGGCCGGTGCTGCTGGCGATCGGCGTGTCGTAGAAGGTCAGGACGAAATACATCTTCCCGGAACCGTCGGTCAGAAGCCAGTTGCCCGGCATCGGGTGATGGCCGACGGAGATGATCACGGAATTGTCCGGTTGGCGCAGCACCCCGTAGGACTGAAGTGCCGCAAGCCGCGATTTGCCGGTCTCGACGACGCCGAGCGATCGATCGGCGGCATAAAGCGTCCAGAATCGGGCTGTCGGAAATCCACCCTCGATCCTGTAGGCGCATTCCCGCTTGAGCTGGTCGCCGGCGGCGTCGTTTTCCGCTACGAAGGACAGGCCTTCGGCGCGGCCGAGCGCGAGCACCCCCTCGCGCGCCACGCGCGCCTTGGAATAGGGGTCCGCGGCCGGTGTGCCGATGTCGGGAAAGGCGGTCCACTGGCCGATCCTGATTGCGCCGACCCCGTCCTGGATCTTCAGCGCGTACCAGACGCTGGCGCCGCCCCCGCCAATGGCTATGGCAAGCGAAATCAGCATCAGGAAGGCATTCTTGAGCATGAAGGGCCGGGTGCGCGAAGGATTGCAGTTCGGGGATATCGCGGCGCGGGGTCTTGTGGCAAGCAGGCGTGATGGATTTGCCTGCCGAACCGGCTCGCGCCGGGGCGGATGTCACAGCGCCGAAAGCGTTTCGGGTGGAGTGGGGGCGTCGAGTTTGGGCGCCGTCTGGAACAGCTGGCTCATGTCCCGCAGCGTCTGCGTGGTTCGGCTGGACAGCACCGGCGGCCGCTCGGCGGCGGTATCGGCCGCTGCCTGCTCCTCGGTCTTCTTCTGCGCCTCGGCTGCCTTGGCCGCGATCTCCTCGTCGACGAAGGGTTTGTCGATGCCGGGGATCGGCTTTAGGTCGATGTTCTGGTGCGCGTAGACCATCAGCCGCTGCCACACCATCGCCGGCAGCGAGCCGCCGGTCATGTTCTTGGTCGGTGTGAAATCGTCATTGCCCAGCCACACTGCCGCCGTGTAGTTGCCGGTGAAGCCGACGAACCAGGCATCGCGGTAGGACTGCGTCGTGCCGGTCTTGCCGGCGACGACGATGTTGGGAATTTGCGCCCGCCGCGCCGTGCCCATCACCGGCACGGCCGTCAGCATGGTGTTCATGGATTTCAGGGCCTGCTCGGACAGCACGCGGTGCGGCGGCGGCGCGTCCTTGGTCCAGTCGTAAACCACGTCGCCGGTGCGCGTGACGAGCTGGGTGATGCCGTGCCGGAAGCCGACGAAGCCGTTCTGGGCGAACACGCTGTAGCCCGTCGCCTGGTCCATCACGGTCATGCCCGAGGTGCCGAGCACCATCGTCTTGTGCCCTTCGAGCGGCGATTCCACGCCAAACGATTCCGCCAATGCTTTGATCGGCGCGATGCCGAGATGGTCCTTGGCCAGCCGCACCGGCACCGTGTTGATCGACTTGGCCATCGCCATGATCAGGGTGATGTTGCCCGCCGATTCGCCGCTGTAATTATGCGGTGACCAGTTGCCCCAGCTGATCGGCCCGCCAGAAATGATCGAGTTCGGCGTGAAACCGTGTTCCATCGCCGTGGCGTAGACATAGGGCTTGAACGACGAGCCGGTCTGGCGCAGCGCTTTGGTGGCGCGGTTGAACTGGCTGGCGCCGTAGTCACGGCCGCCGACGATCGCTCGCACCGCACCATTGGTCTCGATGACCACCACGGCACCTTCGGTGACGTTGTATTCCTTGCCGAACTGGCGCAGGTGGAACTCGACGGATTCCTCCGCCGCTTTCTGGATGTTGGCGTCGAAGGTGGTGTGAGCGACCAGCGAGTGCTGGCCGGGCTTGGCGATCTTCTTGACCTCGTCGAAGGCCCAGTCGAGGAAATAGTCGGGACTTTTCTGTTCGCCGCGATCGACGACATCGGCCGGATGCAGTCTTGCCTGCAGCACCTGGCCTTCGGTCATGAAACCGGAATCGACAAGGTTGGACAGCACCACATTGGCGCGAGCGCGCGCCGCCGGCAGGTTGATGTGCGGCGCGTATTTGGTCGGCGCCTTGAACAGGCCGGCGAGCATCGCCGCCTCGGCAAGGTTCAGGTCCTTGACGCTCTTGCCGAAATAGAAATCCGCCGCCGCCTCGATACCGAATGTGCCGCCGCCCATATAGGCGCGGTCGAGATAGAGCTGCAGGATTTCCTTTTTCGACAGATTGGCCTCCAGCCACAGCGACAGGAAGGCTTCCTTGATCTTGCGCTCGAACGTGCGCTCGTTGGTCAGGAACAGGTTCTTGGCCAGCTGCTGGGTGATGCTGGAGCCGCCCTGGACGACCGAGTTTGCCCGCACATTCTCGAAGATCGCGCGCGACAGGCCGAGCACGTCGATACCGTAATGATCGAAAAACCTGCGATCCTCGGTGGCGAGCACCGCCTTGATGACGTGGTCCGGCATCTCGTCGACCGGCACGGAATCGCGCTGGATGATGCCGCGCTGGCCGATCTCGTTGCCGTACCGGTCAAGGAAGGTGACGGCGAAGTCGCCCTGGGCACGCCAGTCGCCGGTGGTGTCCTGGAAAGCGGGTATCGCCAGCGCCAGCATCACCACCATGCCGCCGGCGCCGAGTGTAAAACCTTCGCTCAAAAGTTCGATGAAGCCACGGCACCAGCCCTTGAGACGGAAGCGCCGCGAGAAGATCGTCGCGGCCTCCCAGAACTGGCGCGCCTTGAACCCGATCTCATAGAGAGAGGAATCGAGCCACGCGTCCAGCGCCAGAAGGCGGGAGGCGATCGGACCTCTTCTCTTGCGTGGTTCAGGATCGACCATTCAAAAACCCGGCTCGGCTCTGGCGCGACCTGAAAACCGCAAGTGGGCAATTTCAGGGCGGCGACCTGTTGGACTATTCATCCATTTTACCGACACCCACAAGGGCGGCGAGGACACAGCCGCAAGGTTTGTCGATGGAAGGCCAGGTAGCCGGCGGACCGGTTCCTCGCCCGCCAGATTCTGCGGCCGGCGAGCGAGGGGAGATTTGCTTCCTCGAGCTATCAGGCCGCTTCGCGCTTCAGCGCCTGCGCCATGCAATGGATTCCGCCGCCGGTCTTGGAGATTTCGCTCATGTCGACGGCCGCCACCTCAAAGCCGCGCGCCTTGAGTTTTTCGATCAGTGTCTTGCTGGATGTCGGCGCGATCACCCGGTCCTTGCCCAGCGACATGAAGTTGCAGCCCAGCGCCATCGTGTCCTGGAAGGGGACGTCGATGATCTCGTGACCCTTGCCCTTCAGCCAGTCGACGATGCCGGGCTCGGTGCAGGCGAGGCAGACGGCAGTGAGCTTTTCGGCGATCGGCACCACCATCAGGTCGATGTGGACGTAATATTCGTCGATGAATGCGATGCGCGTCTCCCAGCCTTCCTTCTCGAACCAGGCCTGCACCTGGCGGGCGCCTTCCTCCTGCGTGCGCGCGCCGCCGCAGCCGATCAGCACCACGCCGTCCTCGATGACGTTGAAGTCGCCGCCCTCGAAGGTGCCTGCGGTCACCATATCGTAGATCGGGATGCCGAGCTTTTCATAGGTGCGGATGGCCGCGTAGTTCTCGCCGCGCCGCCACCAATTGGCCATGGCGGTGATGATCGCGCCATAGGGCGTCATGACGCTGGAATCACGGGAATAGACCTGCATCGGCAGTTCCGGCGTCGGCTCGTGCCAATGGATGTTAACGCCGAAATGCTCGTAAGCCGCGACCAGATCCTTGTGCTGCGCCTGCGCGATCTGGACGTTGCAGGGCGCCTCGCGCAAATGTTTTCGCGAGAGCGAGCTGGTCGACAGGTGACGCAGGAAATTCGGCGAGCCGAGCAGCACGTCGGTCAACACGTCGGTCTCGTTGGCGAAACCCCAGACGGTGAGCGGCTTGGTGCCGCCGGCCGGGTTGCGGCGCTGCAGCGAAAACGGCTCGGCGATGATGCGGTCATGGACGGTCATGCGGTTCTCCTCGTGGCTTGTTCTCAAGAATTGGTCGGTCGCGCATTGTTTGGTATCCACCAGTCGCGCCCGCGCGGCGTGGTGACATATTCCGGCCAGCGGAAATTGATCGGCGGCTCGTAGTCGCAGAGCGGGGCGATCCAGTTGGAGCCCCCAACGCCGCCGCCGGTACGGGTCGTGAACTCGCTCATCGCCCCCTCGCGGGCGGTTTTGTCCTCGAGCAGGCGCAGCGCCGCCAGCGCGACCGTCTTGGCAGCGCAGATGACCATCGGATCGATCGTCGCGGGAATGCCGCCCAGCGCATTCATCACCCATGCCGGAAAAGCGTGGCCGTTTGCCGAGCGGAGCGCTGGGCGGGCGACATAGAAGCGCGCGGTCGGCGCGTGCCAGCTCATGTCGGTGTAGTCGTCGGAAGTCGAATTCACCTGCGACGGCGGCAAGTCGCGGCGCAAGATCGCCTCGGCCTCTTGCGGCGAAATCAGCCGTTCCAGTTCGTCGATAAAGGGGTTTTCGGTCGTGGTGCCGCCGGCATTGACCTGGATTTCCCGCGCGATCGTCTTGGCGGCTTCGTCCCAGCGAGGTGGTCCGACAATTGACAGGGCTTCGTAGGCAATCCCGGCCATGGCGTGGTTAGCGAGCCCCGGCCGCGACTTCGACACCCAGTGCCGTTCGTAGCGGCAGCCGCTGATCGCGGCCGCGGCCGCGGCGTTGCGGTCGAGCACCGCCGTCACCTGCTCGGCCATACGAAGCGTCGGCACGCGGATCATGTACTGGATCTCGGCCAGGCCTGCCGGCAGATTGTCGGCCGTGGCCTGGCCAGCCGTCAGGATCGCCTCGCTGATCGACCAGCCGCCCTGGTGCGGGAGCATGGAATCGCGCAACGCCTTGGAGGCCATGAACATGGTCATCAGCGCATCGTTGGCGCCCGGTGCCCTGACCGCCGAATGCGCCTGCGGGATCGGTGCGCCGTCGCCTGCGCGAACCCAATTTTCGGGTTCGTCGCAGACGAAGCGATAGATCATCGCGTAGGCCGCACCGCAATGCGTGTCCCAGCGCGCGGTGTTGCAGAGCGGCAGCATATAGAAGGGATGGAAGGAGATCATGCCGGCAAGGCCGTCATAATAGCCTTTGGCGGCATGGATCGGCTTCGAGCCGCGCACCTTTTCGGCCGGTTCGCCGGTGAAGCGCAGCGTGCCTTGAATACCGTCGCGCTGCATGGCGGCCTTGGTCGCGAGCAGCCCGCCGAGACTTGCTATGCCAAGCCCCGAATGCGGATCGGTATGGCCGCCGGCCTCGTCGCCAAGGCCAGGTCGCGGCTGCCTCACCGTCACGGCGTCCTGGCAGTTGCCGGGCACTGCGTCATATTCGGCATACATGCCGACGGTCGGTCCGGCGCCGTTTGTCCAGTGGGCGCAGAAGGCGGTCGGCATGCCGCCCGAGCCCTCCTCGACCGAAAATCCCTCGCGCTTGAGCCGATCGACATACCAGGCGGCCGATTGGTACTCGCGCCACGCGGTCTCGCCGAAATCGAAGATGGTGCGTGTCCAGGCCGACAGCAGGGGCTGGATGCCGTCGAGGCAGGCAAGCGCGGTCTCTTGCGCCGATGTCGTCACCGGTTTGTCCATGCTCTAAAAGAAAGCAGTGAAGCGGCTCGCCAAAAAGTGATATGTTTTCCCGGTTCGTGCAAATTCGGTTCACCTCTTGAGAATTCCATCCACACAGGCGCTGCGCGCCCTCGACAGTTTCGCCAGGCATGGCAGCGTCTGGCGCGCCGCCGACGAACTGCACCTGACCCGCAGCGCCGTCTCGCATCAGCTTCGGCTGCTGGAGCGCGACCTTGGCTTCGATCTGCTGGAGCGTATCGGCAAGGGCGTGGCGCTCACCCCGCGTGGCCAGCGCTATGCCAGCGACGTGCGCAAGGCGCTGACAGTGCTGGGCGATGCGGTCACGCGCGATGCCGGCACCGGCGTCGGCGGCTCGTTCGCCGTCTCTTGTACGCCAGGCTTCGCCTCGCTGTTCTTGTGCACCCACATCGGCGAGTTCCGGCAGATGTATCCCGATGTGGCGCTGCGCATCCTGACGCCCAGGCGGCTCGACGATGTCAGCAATGCCGATGCCGACGCCTTCATCGCCTTTGGCGTCGGCAACTGGCCGAACCGCATGGCCGAACTGTTGTGCGAAATCTCATTCACGCCGCTTTGCAGCCCGACGCTGCTCAACAAGGTCGGCGGCTTTTCCCGGCCGGCGGACGTGCTCCGCGCCAATCTGCTGCATCTCGACGACACCGAGGACTGGGCACGCTGGCTGGCGCTGTCCAAGGTCGAAAACCCGGACACCGAAGGCGGTATTTTCTTTTCCGACATGAACCTCGTCTTCTCTGCGGCGATCGCCGGCCAGGGGATTGCCATGGGTGACGAACTGACCAGCCGCCGCGCGCTGAGCGAAGGCCGTCTGGTCAGGCCGTTCGACATCGCGATCAAGTCGCCGCGCTCCTATTTCCTGGTCTCCGAACACGCCAAGGCCTCGCACCCGGTCCTGGAAGCGTTCGCGGGATGGCTGAGGTCGACGCTCTCCGAGAACCGCATTCAGCCTCATTGAGGGGCAGGGGGCCCGCCATAGATGAATGAAATTTGCCGATCAGGCGAAAACTATTCGGTTGCGGTGAGCTTCGGCCCTGCCTACGATTTGGCTTAACGGTAAGGATAGAGGCAGGATGCAGCAACCCGGCCGGGCCGCAGAGATCAAGGCAATCGAGATCGGCAAGAGCTTCGGCTCGTTCCGTGCGCTGGACAATCTGACGCTCGATATTGGCCGCGGCGAGTTCCTGACGCTGCTTGGCCCTTCCGGCTCCGGCAAGACCACCTTCCTGATGATCCTGGCCGGCTTCGTGCAGCCGAGCGAGGGCAGGCTTTTCAGCGACGGCGCCGACATCACCGACCGCCCGGCCGAGCAGCGCGCCGCCGGCATGGTATTCCAGGGCTATGCATTGTTCCCGCATATGAGCGTCGAGGCCAACATCGCCTTCCCGCTCAAGGTCCGCAAGAAATCGGCCGCCGAGATCAAGAAGCGCGTCGGTGAGATGATCGAGCGTGTCGGTCTGATCGGCCACGAGAAGAAATTGCCGTCGCAGCTTTCCGGCGGCCAGCAGCAGCGCGTCGCACTTGCCCGCGCGCTGGTGTTCGAGCCGGGCGTGCTTTTGCTCGACGAGCCGTTTTCAGCGCTGGACAAGAGCCTGCGCGGCCAGATGCAGGCCGAGATGAAGCGACTGCACCAGGAGACCGGCACCACCTTCGTCTTCGTCACTCACGACCAGAGCGAGGCCTTGGCGCTGTCCTCTCGCGTCGCCATCTTCAACCATGGCAAACTGCTGCAGGTCGGGGCGCCGGACGAGGTCTACGATCGGCCGGCCAATCGCTTCGTCGCCGAATTCCTGGGCGAGATCAACATGCTGCCGCTGAAAGGCGTGCGCAGCGCCGATGACGGGGCCACCGGCCTTTGCGAGGACCGCGCCGTCAGCTTGCGCGGCAATCCGGCGACTGTCGGTGTCAACGCCATCCTGGCAATCCGGCCCGAACACATGTCGATAGCGCGCGAGGCCGCCGCCGGAGAGAACGGCATTGCCGCGACGGCGATCGCCTCGACCTATCTGGGGGCGGCAACCAAGCTCGACCTCACCACACGCCAGGGTGCCAAAGTAACCGTCTCGGTGCCCAACGA
Source organism: Mesorhizobium salmacidum (SeqCode) (assembly GCF_037179605.1). Lineage (NCBI taxonomy): Bacteria > Pseudomonadati > Pseudomonadota > Alphaproteobacteria > Hyphomicrobiales > Phyllobacteriaceae > Mesorhizobium > Mesorhizobium salmacidum (SeqCode). The sequence continues at coordinate 93,805 of NZ_JAPYKS010000015.1, read as the reverse complement.
GATCGCGGCGGCTGCTCTCAGCAAGGGCAACTCCGTCTGGCTGACATGGCCGGCGGAAAAGGGTTTCCTCCTTCCGGACGGAGGACAATGAGCGCCAGTGAGGCCTGATCCGCCGCACCGGCTTCCGTAATTAAAATCAACAAAAACAAAGGGGAACTGACATGAACATGAACGACACCAAAAAACAGGCCATCGAAACGCTGTCCGAAAGGACGAGACGCGGCGAGATTTCGCGCCGCCAGTTCACACAGTTGGCGGCGCTCGTGCTCGCCGGCACGCCGATGCTGCTGCGTTCGAGCGGCGCATTCGCCGCTGCGAAGGAACTTGTGCTGGTCAACTGGGGCGGCGACGCCATCACGGCCTATGACGCGGCCTATGGCCAGGCTTTCACCAAGGACACCGGCATCACCGTCAAGATGGACGGCTCGGGCCCGACCGAAGGCGCGATCGCCGCGCAGTTTAAAAGCGGCGCCCCGACCTGGGACCTAGTCGACGTCGACCCGTTCTCGGCCATTACGCTCGGCGCGCAAGGCATGCTCGAACCGATCGACTACAACATCGTCGACAAGAAGAAGATGCGGCCGGGCTTCGGCTGGGACTATGCCGCCTCGACCTATTTCTTCTCCTATGTCATCGCCTACGATTCCGAGAAATACGGCAAGGATGCACCGACCGGCATGGCCGATTTCTTCGATGTGAAGAAATTCCCGGGCAAGCGTTCCCTCTACAAATGGGGCGTGTCGAGCTGGGAAGCGGCCCTTTTGGCCGACGGTATCGCGCCGGCTTCGCTCTATCCGCTCGACTTGAAGCGGGCGCACGACAAGATATCAGCCTTCAAGGAAAACGTCGTCGCCTATTGGGGCGGCGGCGCCGAGAGCCAGAGCGTGCTGCTCAATGGCGAAGCCTCGATGGCGATCGTCTGGTCGACGCGCGCCTCGCTGATCGAGCAGGATTCCGGCGGCAAGATCAAGTTCATCTGGGACCAGGGCCTGATCTCACCCGGCGCGCTGGCCGTGCTCAAGAACAACCCCGGCGGCAAGGATGCTGCGATGAAGTTCATCGCCAGTGCACAGGATCCGGAAAAGCAGTTGGTGATGTTCGACAAGCTCGGCCAGGGTCCGGCCAATCCGGCGGCCGATTCGCTGATCCCTGCCGACAAGAAGCGCATCAACCCCGTCGATCCCGAGAACATGAAGAAGCAGATCGCACTCGACATGGATTGGTACGCGAAGAACTACGGTGCGGCACTCGACGAATACACCAAGATCATCTCCGCCTGACGGCGGCGATGCTGAACTGACATGAGAGGCGTTCTCTCCGACAGGATGGGCGCGGCGCTGTTGATGGCGCCGCTGCTCCTGTTTCTCGGCCTTGCCTATGCCTGGCCGTTTCTCGGCGTGGTGAAGTGGAGCTTCACCTTACCGACGCCTGGGCTTGGCCAATACAAGGCGTTGCTCACCGACGATCTGGTGCAGTCGGTGTTCATCCGCACGCTGCGCATCGCCGCCATTGTCACAGTTGTGTCAGTCGCCGCCGCCTATGCCATCACGGTGGTCTGGGTGCGCGGCAGCCCGGCGCAGCGCCTCATCGCCGAATTCTGTATCCTGGTGCCGTTCTGGATCTCGGTGCTGACGCGAGCCTTCGGCTGGGTGGCGCTGCTGTCCAATCGCGGCCTGATCAACACCTGGCTGCAGTCGATCGGTTTCATCTCCGAACCGCTGACTTTGGTGCGCAACGAGTTCGGCGTCATTGTCGGTATGACCCATTTCCTCATTCCGTTCGCCGTCTTTCCGCTGGCTTCGGCCATGCGCAGCCTGGACGACCGTGTGCTGCTGGCAGCGCGCGGCCTCGGCTCCAGCCGCATGCGCACCTTCTGGACGGTGTTCGTGCCGATGACGCGCTCCGGTATTATCGGCTCCGCGATGATCGTGTTCGTCTTCTCGCTCGGCTTCTTCGTAACGCCGGCGATTCTCGGTGGCGGCCGCAGCGTCATGATCGCCGAATTGATCTATCTCAGGATATTCCAGAGCCCGGACTGGGGGCTGGGAGCTGCGATCAGCGTAGTGCTGGTGCTGTTCGTCGGCGCGCTGATGGCGCTCTTGTTCCGTTATGTCAGACCGAAGCAGCTTATCTGATGCCGACTTATCGCCCCGGTCCTGTCTCGCTGGTTATCGCCGCCCTGGTGGCGCTGTTCCTGCTTATGCCGCTGCTCGCCGTCATTCCGGTATCGCTGACGCCTAGCCGCATGCTGGCGATGCCGACGGGTGAATTGTCGCTGCGGCACTATCGGTCGTTGATTGAGGATCCGCGCTGGCTCCAGTCGATTCTGCTTTCGATCCGCATCGGCATTGTCAGCAGCGCCATTTCAACTGTACTGGCGCTTTGTTTCAGCCTTGGTGTGTGGATGTTCCAGCCGCGCTTTACGGCAGCCCTGGTCGGCTTTGTGCTGTTGCCGATGGTGGTGCCGCCCGTGGTTTCGGCGATCACGCTCTACTTCCTGCTCACCTCGATCTCAGGCGTCAGTTCCTTCTTCGGCTACGACACCTGGCTCGGCGTTGCCATGGCGCATTCGGTGATGACGGTGCCGTTCGCGACCGTGCTGATCCTGGTCTCGCTCAGCCAGCTCGACCGCCGCATCGACCTTGCCGCGCGCGGCCTTGGCGCAAGCATGTGGGAACGCGCCACGCGCATCATCATGCCTAACATCAAGTTCGGCATCGTCACCGCGGCACTGCTCTCCTTCGTGCTCTCCTGGGAAGAGATCGGCGTCACCCTGTTCATCACCTCGGTCAACGCCATCACACTGCCGCGCCTGATGTGGATGGGCCTGCGCGACAACATCGACCCGGCGATCGCGGCGCTTTCGGTGATTTTGATCATCATCACGGTGATGGTTCTGGCGGTGAGGAGCCTCGCGGTCAGGCAGCGCGGCGAGCATTAGACAAACCGCACCGAGACTTTGCCAAACCTGCCCAGATCGCCGATCACTTCGTCACCGGCCTCGACGCGTATCGGCGTCAAGCAAGTGCCGGTGATCACCACCTGTCCCGGCTGAAGCGCTATACCTAGACCCGACAGCTCATTGACCAGCCATGTGAGCGCAATACGGGGATCGCCGAGGACAGCCGCGCCGGTTCCGTCGTGCCGCGACTTGCCCGAAACAAGAGGTCACCGGGTACTCCGCGAGATTCACGTCGCGCCATTCGTCTTGCGTGGGCTGGCCGATGACAAAGAGATTGGCGCAGGCATTGTCCGCTATCAGCTGCGGCGCGCCGACGGCGCAGAAATCGTCATAGCGCGAGTCCGGTATTTCGATCGCCGGATGCAAGCTCGCCACGGCGTCCATCACTTCAGCGATTTCATAAGGTGCCGGGCGAGGTGGGATCTGGCGGCCGAAGCGGAAAGCGAATTCGACCTCGGCGACCCGCATCTTGCTTGTCGCCAGCGAGACGGTCCCGCCAACCTCGACCGCTTTCTCTGCCAGCAGGCGCCCAGCCATCGGGCCGTCGACATTGATATGCCTTTGACCGGCAAGGCTGGTTGCCGCGATCTTCCAGCCGAAAAGCGGGGCCGCCGAACGATCCATGACATGGGCCTGGATGGCATAGCCTTCGGTCTGCGTCGTCGGCCGCAACTCCTCAGGTATCGTGTCGAGATGGGTGCCGTTGTCCCAATGACTTACCAGCAGATGCGACGCGGCCCTGGCTTGTTCTGGATCGAGCATGGTCAGCTCCCGAAAATCGGGAACATGCCCTTTGTCCGGCCAAGCCCGCAAGGAACATTTCATCGGAGGGACCAGCCTATATATGGCAAGGCTACGTGGCCACGCGCATGGTTCATTTGCGAGGCTCTACCGCGCCGGCTGACGAGATTGTCGGCAAGTCGTATTTTCGAGATCATGGGCGTTCATCATTCCGATGACGAATCGCCATCGTCTTCGCGTGGCGAACCGCTATATCTGCGAAGGGATGCGGACAGGCTTTGGGAAAGCATTGCCAGTCGCGCAACGGCTTGAGGAAATGGACGATGACCGCGCCCGGTGATTTGCAGCAGGCTCTGTTCCTCAGGTTGAAAAGCGATGCTTCGCTGTCGGCGCTGCTGGGGGGCGCCGGACTGCTCGAGCGGCCAACCGACAATGTCGCCTTTCCCTATGTGACTTCAGGCCAGACCTCGGCCTTCGACTGGCATACTGGCGCCGAGAACAACGATGACCAGCTGATCACGCTGCATGTCTGGTCGAAGGCTCATGGTGAAGCCGAAACGCTTGCCATCATGGCCGCCATCGAGGCACGCCTTGCCGACGCGGTGCTGGTGATCGGCCTGCGTGGCCAGACGCGGCTGTCGCTGGAATTCAGCGAGGCGCGTTATGATGAGGAACTGCTTGTCCATCACGGTCTGCTGCGATTCCGTGCGCTGACGCAGGAAAACGCCTGACGCGCTTTCAATATCATCGAAACGGAGTCTAAACTGGGCTCTCGCGGGTTTCACTGGTGGGGCGGTGAAATCCAGATTGTCTGTCTCGCGTTGCAGGGGTGTGGCGAGCATGGTTTCAGGGCCGTTCACCGTTCATTTCACGTTCAGCACCGACGCGTTAGAACGCCGGTCATGAAAACGCTTCGCTCCCATTTCCGAACCGCGACCCTGGCGCTTGGTGCCGCTGGGCTGTTTGCGTCGCAGGCAATGGCGATACCGGTGATCGCACCCGACCAGCCCAGCCCGATCGTCCTGGCCGCATCCGACTGCTATGCGATCGGTCAGCAGGTGGCCCAGCAGAATGGCGGAACACTAGCCAAGGCCTCGGCGTCGACGCGTGGCGGCCAGCCGGTCTGCGTTATCGTCGTGCTCGTGCCCGGCAAGGACGGGCAGCGTCCGCGCCGCTCCGAAATCGTCGTTCCACAGAACTGACGCAGTCTTCCCTTCCTACAGGGCTCCGTTTCCCAGGCCGGCGGAATCGGCCTATATCTGAAACCTCAACAGCCATTGGTCCCCGCATGCGCGTACTCGTTGTCGAGGATGACAAGGATCTCAACCGCCAGATTTCGGATGCGCTGGTCGATGCCGGCTATGTCGTCGACCGTGCCTTCGACGGCGAGGAAGGCCATTTCCTCGGCGACACAGAGCCTTACGATGCCGTCGTCCTCGACATCGGCCTGCCGCAGATGGACGGCATCAGCGTGGTCGAGCGCTGGCGTCGCGGCGGCCGCAAGATGCCGGTGCTGATCCTGACCGCGCGTGACCGCTGGAGCGACAAGGTGTCCGGCATCGATGCCGGTGCCGACGATTACGTCACCAAGCCGTTCCACATCGAGGAGGTGCTGGCGCGGGTCAGGGCCCTGATCCGCCGCGCCGCCGGCCACGCCTCGTCGGAACTGACCTGTGGGCCGCTGCGTCTCGACACCAAGGCTTCGAAGGCCGATGTCGCCGGCGTGCCGCTGAAATTGACCTCGCACGAATTCCGGCTGCTTGCCTATCTGATGCACCACATGGGCGAGGTCGTTTCGCGGACCGAACTGGTCGAGCATCTCTACGACCAGGATTTCGATCGCGATTCCAACACCATCGAGGTCTTTGTCGGGCGGCTGCGCAAGAAGATGGGCATCGACATGATCGAAACCGTGCGCGGCATGGGCTACCGCATGCGTGAGCCGGAGGCGTAAGGCGGAACCGCTCGCTACCAACTCAACCGTGGGCAGACGGCTTTCGCTGCGCGCTTGGCCGCGTTCGCTGACGTTCCGCGTCATCGCCTTCTCCACCGTGTGGGCGATCCTGACCCTGGTCGTCATCTTCACCCTGATCACCACGCTCTACCGCCAGGCCAGCGAGCGGGGCTTCGACAGTTTGCTGTCGGCGCATTTGTTCAACCTGATCGGCTCCATCGGCATTTCCGACAGCGGTGCGCTGACCGGTTCCCCCGATCTTGGCGACCTCCGTTTCTCGGAACCGAATTCGGGCTGGTACTGGTCCGTCGAGCCCGCCTCGGAAGGCGTGCATGGCGATCTTCATTCTTCGTCCATGACCCGGACCATACCGTCGCCCGACGTGGCGGATGTTCCCTTCAACGCCAATTTCCAGCGCAGCTATGCCGCGCAAGGCATTGGTGGCGAGGAACTGGTCGTGTTCGAGAGCGAATTCGTTCTCGATGCCAAGAACCGCGCCGCGCGCTTCCGCGTCATGGGCAACAAGACCGAGCTGGAGCAGGAAATAGGAACCTTCCAGCGCCGCTTGCTGACCTATCTCAGCCTGTTCGGCATTGGCATGATCGCCATCAACGCCATCGCCATCCTGCTCGGGCTGCAGCCGCTGCGCAGGGTCCGGAACGCACTTGCCATGGTGCGCGAGGGCACCGCGCAGAGGCTCGACGGCCGCTTCCCGGCCGAGATCGAACCATTAGCCAACGAAACCAACGCGTTGATTGAAAACAACAAACGCATTGTCGAGCGCTCGCGGACGCAGGTCGGCAATCTCGCTCATTCGCTGAAGACACCGCTTGCCGTTCTGCTCAACGAGGGCCGGGCGCTTGGCGGCGCCAAGGGACAGTTGATCGCCGAGCAGGCCGCGTCCATGCAAAAGCAGATCGACCATTATTTGCAGCGCGCCCGCGTCGCGGCGCAGCGCGACAGCGTCGTCTACCGCACGCCGGTGGCACCGCTAGTGCAGCGCATGGTGCGCGTTTTGCAGAAGCTCAACCCGCAGACCAGTCTGTCGCTATCGTTGCCCGCGGCCGAGCTCATCTTTGCCGGCGAACGCGAGGACCTCGAGGAACTTCTTGGCAACCTTCTCGAAAACGCGATGAAGTGGGCAAAGAGCGCGGTGTCGGTTACGGTTGCGCCTTTGGCCAGCAGCGGTGACAACCTGTTCGAGATCAGCATCGACGACGACGGCCCTGGCATTCCCGAAGATAAGGCGCGCGAAGCCATGAAGCGTGGACGCCGCCTGGACGAGACAAAGCCTGGAACGGGTCTGGGCCTCGCCATCGTCGCCGATCTCGTCAACGAATATGGAGGCGGGCTGGTGCTGGAACGGTCCGGCATGGGTGGATTAAAGGCAGTGGTGCGATTGCGGAGCCTTCAGTGACGTTTCCCCAGGCCAATCGACACCGACGGGCGGCCCATGCTATGGCGGCATATCGATTGACCTCGGACTGGCCGGCGGCGGCCAAATTTCCGGCAAATATCAACACTATGGCCACGCCCACTTCTCAGATGATGCTCCCCGCGCATCCATGGCAGGCTCCAACTCAGGAATACCGGTTGTTGGCATGAAGATTCGCGTCGCGCTTGTTTCCGCCTTGCTGGCCGTATCGGGCTGCACCACCTTGAGCGGCAAGGGCCCGACCGTGCCGGCGACACCGGCCTCGACGCCTCCGGCCAGCGGCAAGGTTGTCACCAAGTCCATCATTTCCGCCATGGGCGGTGGTCTCATTGGCGGGTCGATCGGCAATGGCCTGAGCGATACGGAAAAGCGCAGCGCGCTCGAGGCCGAATACAAGGCGCTTGAATATACGACGAGCGGCCAGAAGGTGGCGTGGAAGGGCGATCAGGTGTCGCGCCATGGCGAGGTGGTTCCAGCCCAGCCTTACCGCGTTGGTTCGCAGGATTGCCGCCAGTACACGCAGACGGTATTCACCGGCAGCGCCAGTGTCACGGCGCACGGAACGGCCTGCCGCAATGCCGACGGCAGTTGGACGCCATTGACCTAGCCAACCGGGTCCGGTTGCGATCCGGCCAGTTGATGTCGATCAAGGACATTCGGCGTGCCTGCCGTCAAAGCGTCGCAGGATGCCTGTGTTGGCAGGGCAGGGCTCTGCCGTTATTGGAAGAACCATGCTGTTCTGGGTCATAGCCGCAATTCTCACGCTGGGCGCCAGCCTGGCGGTGCTTTTGCCGCTGGCCGGGGCCTCCAAGGGCGCGCCATCGAGCGGCGATCACGATCTGGAAGTCTATCGCGACCAATTGGCCGAGCTGGACCGCGACGCCGCACGTGGCCTGATCGGGCCCGCTGAAGCGGCCGAGGCGCGCGCCGAGATCGCCCGCCGCATCCTTCGCCTGGGCAACGCGGACATGGCCGGCGAGACGTCCGGCAGGTCGGCATCGGTCACGGCACGACTTGTTGCGACCGTCGCCGTGCTGGCGGTGCCGTTGGTCAGTTGGGGGCTCTACAGCCAGATCGGCTCGCCTGACCTGCCGTCGCAGCCGCTTAGCGACCGACTGGCCAAGAACCCCGCCGACAGTTCGGTCGATGAGCTGGTAGCGCGCGCCGAAGCCCATGTTGCTGCCAATCCTTCCGATGGGAGAGGCTGGGACGTGCTGGCGCCGGTCTATCTGCGCATGCAGCGCTTTGCCGACGCCGCGGCGGCCTACCGCAACGCCATACGCCTCGACGGCGACAGCGCCATCCGCCAGGCCGGCCTCGGCGAGGCGATCGCCGGTGCCGCGGGCGGTATTGTTTCGGCCGATGCCCAGGATGCCTTCGAGGCGGCCTTGAAGCTTGACCCGGCCAATGCGAAAGCCAGCTTCTATCTGGCCATGGCGTTGGCGCAGGAGGGCCGCGGCAAGGAAGCGGCCGCGGCCTGGCAGGCGATGCTTGGTACGCTGCCGCCGGATTCGCCATGGCGCGGCGCCGTCGAACAGGCATTGGCCAAATCCGGCGGCCCCGAAGTCGCTTCCGGCGCGGCCGCGAAAGGCCCCGATGCCGCCGATGTCGACGCGGCATCTTCCATGTCGCCGCAGGACAGGGAAGCCATGATCAACACCATGGTTGCCGGCCTCGACGACAAACTTCGTCAAAATCCGCGCGACCCGGAAGGATGGATGCGGCTGGTTCGTTCCTATGTCGTGCTGGGCAAGACCGATCAGGCACGCGATGCGCTGGGCCGCGCCATTGCGGTCTTTGGGGCCGACAGTGACGAAGCCGGGAAATTCACCGCCTTTGCCGCCTCGCTCGGCTTGACGGCGACGGAGTAGAACTTGACATGACGCGCAAGCAGAAACGATTGTCGGTGATTGTGGGCGGCTTGGCTTTCCTCGCCGCCGCCACCGGCCTGACCTTCTACGCGCTTGGCCAGAAGGCGTCCTATTTCTACATGCCGGCCGATCTGACCTCGGCCAGTGTGCAGCCCGGCCAGCGCATCAGGCTCGGCGGTTTGGTCGAAAAAGGCACTATCCAGCGTGGCCAGGGCGCGACGGTTGCCTTTTCGGTCACCGATACCCACAAATCGGTCAAGGTTACCTATACCGGCATCCTGCCCGATCTTTTCCGCGAAGAGCAGGGTGTCATCACCGAGGGCACCTTCGGCACCGACGGTGTCTTTGTCGCCGACAGCGTGCTGGCCAAGCATGATGAGCGCTACATGCCCAAGGAAGTTGCCGACGGGCTGAAGGCCAAGGGTGTCTGGCAGGAGAGCAAGAGTGAGTAACTCTGGCGGGAGAGCAAGGGTGAGTAGCGGGAATGGTTGAAACCGGACATTTCGCCCTGGTTCTGGCGTTCGCGCTTTCGCTGGTGCAGACCGTCGCGCCGCTGTTTGGCGCGCGGCTGAATAACCAGCGCCTGATGGCAGTCGGCGGTCCGGTCGCGGTGACCGGTTTTGCCCTGACGGCGCTGTCCTTCGCCGCACTTGCGAGCGCTTATGCAAGCTCCGATTTCTCGCTGGCGACCGTCTGGGAGAACTCGCATTCGCTGCAGCCTCTGATCTACAAGATCACCGGAACCTGGGGCAACCATGAGGGCTCGATGCTGCTCTGGGTGCTGATCCTGACCTTCTTCGGCGCGCTTGTCGCCGCTTTCGGCTCCAACCTGCCGGCGACGCTGCGCGCCAACGTGCTTGCGGTACAGGGCGCCATTGGCGCTACTTTCTTCCTGTTCATCCTGGTGACGTCCAATCCTTTCATCCGGCTCAACCCGGCGCCCATCGAAGGCCGCGATCTCAACCCGATCCTGCAGGATCTTGGCCTCGCCATTCATCCGCCGCTGCTTTATCTCGGCTATGTCGGCTTCTCGATCTGCTTCTCCTTCTCGGTCGCGGCCCTTATCGAGGGGCGCATCGATGCCTCCTGGGCGCGCTGGGTGCGGCCATGGACGCTGGTCGCCTGGATGTTCCTGACCGGCGGCATCGCGATGGGATCGTACTGGGCCTATTACGAACTCGGCTGGGGCGGTTTCTGGTTCTGGGATCCGGTCGAAAACGCTTCCTTCATGCCATGGCTGGCGGGCACTGCGCTGCTGCATTCGGCCATCGTCATGGAAAAGCGCTCAGCGTTGAAGATCTGGACGCTGCTGCTTGCCATTTTGACCTTCTCGCTGTCGCTGCTTGGCACCTTCCTGGTGCGTTCGGGCGTCCTGACTTCCGTCCACGCCTTTGCCACCGATCCAACGCGCGGCGTCTTCATCCTATGCATCCTGACGTTGTTCATCGGCGGCTCGCTGGCACTGTTTGCGCTGCGCGCCTCGAAATTGACGGCAGGCGGCCTGTTCCATCCGATTTCGCGCGAAGGGGCGCTCGTCCTCAACAATCTGTTCCTGACCACGGCGACCGCCACCGTGCTGGTCGGCACGCTCTATCCGTTGGCGGTCGAGGCTTTTTCGGCCGACAAGATTTCGGTCGGAGCGCCGTTCTTCAACCTCACCTTCGCCCCGCTCATGGTGCCGCTGCTGGTAATGGTTCCCTTTGGGCCGCTGCTGGCCTGGAAACGCGGCGATGTCTTTGGCGTCGCGCAGCGTCTGATGGTGGCGTTTGCGGCCGCCCTTCTGGCAACGCTGGTCACGGCCTTGTTCATCGACGGCGCTTCGGTGCTTGCCGCGCTTGGCGTCGGCCTTGCCGTCTGGCTGATCCTTGGCGCGCTGACCGACCTCGCCGTCAAGGCGGGGTTAGGCAATGCCGCCGCGCCGATCATGGTCAGGCGCCTGGTTGGTTTGCCGCGCTCGGTCTTCGGGACCGCTTTCGCGCATCTTGGCCTCGGCCTGACCGTGCTCGGCATCGTCGGCACGCTCTGCTTCGGCACGGAGAAGATACTGGCCATGCATGCCGGTGAAATCGTCGAAATCTCCGGCCGCACGGTGCGTTTCGTCGGGCTCTACCCCGCGCAGGGACCGAACTACAGCGAGGATCGCGGCCGCTTCGAGCTGATCGGCGTCAGCGGCAGCCCAATCGGCGAAATCAGCTCCGCCAAGCGTTTCTATCCCGTGCGACAGATGACGACGACGGAGTCCGGCATCAAGACCATCGGCCTCTCCCAGCTCTACCTTTCGCTCGGCGACGAGGGCAAGGACGGCTCGGTCGTGGTGCGTCTGTGGTGGAAGCCGCTGGTGACGCTGATCTGGGGCGGCGGCCTGGTGATGATGGCGGGTGCGGCCATGTCGCTGATGGACAGACGCCTGCGTGTCGGCGCGCCATCGCGCCGTCGCAAGCAGGCGGTGGCGCCGGCGGGCCTGCCATGAGGGCGAGGTTTTCACTGACATCGATTGTCCTGCTGCTGGCGTTGCTCTTCGTCGGCACGGCGCTGGCGGTGAAGCCCGACGAGATGCTGGCCGACACGGCACTCGAGGCGCGGGCGCGGGCGCTGTCGGAAGGCTTGCGCTGCATGGTCTGCCAGAATCAGTCGATCGACGAATCCGACGCCGACCTTGCTCGCGACCTGCGTATCCTGGTGCGACAACGCCTTGTTGCCGGCGATACCGACCAGCAGGTGATGGACTACGTGGTTTCCCGCTACGGCGAGTTCGTGCTGCTGAAGCCGCGCTTCGACCTGCGCAACGCGTTGCTGTGGGGCACGCCGGTTCTGTTGCTGCTGGTGGGAGGCGTATTTATCGCTCTAAGCGCGCGATCGCGCCGGACGCTGGCGACGAAATCCCTGTCAGCCGACGAGCAGGCGACATTGGACGCTATCCTGCACCGCGACTGACAGCCCAGTCGCGCGCTAACATTACCAAAGTTTCATGTGCCGGAAATGGCGTCGTAATGTGCGCCGCTCTAATTCTCGTTTCTTGAGGATGCCGATCAAGGCGCGTCCGTTTGAAAGAGGATAAGAGATCCATGAATATTGCCCCCAATTCATATTCCCTCACCCGCAAGCGTCTTCTGGCTGCCGTCGCGTCCGTCGCTGTCGCCGGCGCGATCGGATTTGGCGCGCTGACCAGTGGAACCAGCCCCGTTCTGGCTGACGCCGTGCGTGTCGAGGCTCCGCAGGTCCCGAGCTTCGCCGATGTCGTTGAGCGCGTTTCGCCAGCCGTGGTCAGTGTCAAGGTCAAGGCCAAGCTGCAACCAACAGCCGATGACGGTTCCGACGATCAGGGCGGTTTCGACAATCTTCCCAACAATCCGCAGCTGCGCCGCTTCTTCAAGGAATTCCGTGGCTTTGGTGACCAGGACCAGGGTGGTCAGAACGAAGGTCACCGCCGCTTTGGCCACCGCGACCGCAACAACGATCAGCCGCGCCCGGTGGCGCAGGGCTCCGGCTTCTTCATTTCCGAAGACGGTTATCTCGTCACCAACAACCACGTCGTCGAAGAAGGCACCGCCTTCACCGTGGTGACCAATGACGGCAAGGAACTCGACGCCAAGCTGGTCGGCACCGATCCGCGCACCGACCTCGCCGTGCTCAAGGTCGACGGCGGTGGCAAATTCACCTATGTCGACTTCGCCGACGATTCCAAGGTTCGCGTCGGCGACTGGGTCGTGGCTGTCGGCAACCCGTTCGGCCTCGGCGGCACCGTTACCGCCGGCATCGTCTCGGCGCGCGGCCGCGATATCGGCGCCGGCCCCTATGACGATTTCCTCCAGATCGACGCCTCGGTCAACCGCGGCAATTCGGGCGGCCCGACCTTCAATCTCAACGGCCAGGTGGTCGGCATCAACACCGCCATCTTCTCGCCCTCGGGCGGCAGCGTCGGCATCGCCTTCGACATTCCTGCCTCGACCGCCAAGCAGGTCGTCGGAGACCTGATGAAGAATGGCGCGGTCCAGCGCGGCTGGCTCGGTGTCGAAATCCAGCCGGTCACCTCCGACATCGCCGAATCGCTCGGTCTGAAGTCCAACAATGGCGCCCTGGTTTCGAGCGCCCAGGATGATGGCCCCGGCAAGAAGGCCGGCATTACCGCAGGTGATGTCATCACCCAGGTCGATGGCAAGGACGTTGCCTCGCCGAAGGAACTCGCCCGCCTGATCGGCGCCTATTCGCCGGGCAAGTCGGTTGACGTCACCGTGTGGCGTGACGGCAAGGGCCAGACAGTCAAGGTCGATCTCGGCAAGCTGCCCGCCAGCGACAAGCAGGCGTCGGGCGACCAGCAGCAGCAACCCGCCGCTCCGGCAAAGCCGGACACGCTGGCCGATCTCGGCCTCACCGTCACCAAGTCCGAAAACGGCAAGGGTCTGGTGGTGACCGACGTCGACCCAGACAGCGCCGCCGCCGATCGCGGCATCCAGCCAGGCGACGTCATCACCGCGGTCAACTCGGCGGAGGTCAACGGCACCGAAGACGTCACCAAGGCCATGGCCGATGCGGTCAAGTCCGGACGCAAGTCGGTGCTGATGCAGATCTCCCGCGACGACAACAACCGCTTCGTCGCGCTGCCGGTGGCCAAGGGCTGAGACGACTTTTCCAATGCGGCGGTTTCAACACCCCCGAGTCGCCGCATGGGAAAGCAAGAAGGAGAGCCCGTTAGTCAGTCATCGCGCTCTTCTTCAGCGGCAGCGGGCTTCCCATCGCCCGCTGCCGCGCCCGCATATGACTGCCCATCACGCCCTCGTGCCCGAAGCCGATTGGTTCGGTGGTTGCGGGTAACGACATGACCGGGAACCGGCATGTCCGGCGTAACGACGCCACGGAACAAAGATTTTATCGCGCGCGCGCTCGATCCTCTTGATCGCGATGTGCTTTGGCAAAGGCTAAAATGCAGATGCCGGCTACTCAACCTTCCAGCGAAATCGCGTATAACGGCCCTATGAAGATTCTCGTCATAGAAGACGATCGCGAGGCTGCGGATTATCTGCAGAAAGCCTTCACGGAAGCGGGTCATACCGCGCATGTCGCGGGTGACGGCGAGACCGGCTTCGCGCTTGCCGATGCGGGTGACTATGACGTGATGGTCATCGATCGGATGATGCCGCGCCGCGACGGCCTATCCGTCATTGCCGCTCTCCGCTCCAGGGGCAACACGACGCCGGTGCTCATCCTGTCGGCGCTGGGCGAGGTCGATGACCGGGTCACCGGCCTGCGCGCCGGCGGCGACGACTATCTCACCAAGCCCTATGCCTTTTCCGAACTTCTGGCGCGCGTCGAGGTGCTGAATCGACGCGCCAGCGCCAAGGAGGCCGAGACCGTCTACCGGGTTGGCGACCTTGAACTCGACAGGCTGTCGCATTCCGTCCGCCGGGCGGCGCGCGAGATCACGCTGCAGCCACGCGAATTCCGTCTGCTCGAATATCTTATGCGCCATGCCGGCCAGGTGGTGACGCGCACCATGCTGCTCGAAAATGTCTGGGATTATCATTTCGATCCGCAGACCAATGTCATCGATGTCCACGTCTCGCGGCTACGCGGCAAGATCGAAAAGGGTTTCGACAAACCCATCCTGCATACGGTTCGTGGCGCCGGCTACATGCTGAAGGGCGGCTAGGCGGCAGCATGGCGCTTTCCGTGCCCGCCATCATGAAGACGACGGCCGCACGGCTTTCGGCGCTGTATCTCCTGCTCTTTGCACTCTGCGCGGTGCTGCTCGTCCTCTATATGACTTCGCTCTCGGCGCGCATGCTGACGGCGCAGACGCAGGAGACCATCAACGACGAAGTGCTCGGCCTTGCCCGCGCCTATCAGCGCGGAGGTCTGCCGGTATTGGTCCGCGTGGTCGAGGCTCGCTCGCGCCAGCCCGGCGCCAACCTCTATCTGATCGCCGATGCCAACGGCCAGATCCTGACAGGCAATGTGCAGAGTCTTGAACCTGGGGTGATCGACACCGAGGGCTGGACGACCGAGCCGTTCTCCTACAAGCGTTTCGGCGAGGGTGAGCTTGATCGCCTGCGCAGCGGAACGTCGGACCAGGCGACGCCTCCTTCGACTGGCGATAATGCGCCGCCGCAGGCCGAAGGCGAAAAGGGTCACAACGCCATTGCCCTGGTGCTGCGGCTGCCGAACCAGATGATCATGCTGGTCGGCCGTGATCTCGGCGAACCGGAGCGGTTCCGTGCCGTCATCCGCCGTTCGCTGGTGCTGGCGCTCGGCATGATGGGGGTGGGCGGCATCCTGATCTGGTTCTTTGTTGGCCGCGCGGCATTGAAGCGTATCGACGGGGTTTCCGAGGCAAGCCGGCGCATTATGGGCGGTGATCTCAGTGGCCGGTTGCCGGTGACCGGCGCCGGCGACGAGTTCGACCGGCTATCGGAAAATCTCAATGTCATGCTGGCCAGGATCTCCACGCTCAACGAAGGCCTGAAGCAGGTATCCGACAACATCGCGCATGACCTGAAGACACCGCTGACTCGGCTGCGCAACCGGGCCGAAGCGACGCTTTCCGGCAAGCAGAAAACATCGGACTATCGGCAGGCGCTGGAAGGCACCATCGCCGAGTCCGACCAGCTGATAAAAACCTTCAGCGCCATCCTGATGATTTCCCGGCTGGAGGCTGGGTATTCTTCCGAGCACACTAGCCGCGTCGATCTGGCGGCGGCCGTGCGTGATGTGGTCGAACTCTACGAGCCCGTGGCCGAGGAGGCTGGCGTTGCGCTGGACGCCGAGGTGAACGATGCTTTTGTCGTTGACGGCAACCGCGAACTGATCGGCCAGGCGCTTTCCAACATCGTCGACAATGCGATCAAGTACTCAACCGATTCCACATCCAAGCCGGCGGTCCGTGTGGCGCTCGAACGCAAGCATGGCGAGATCAGGCTTTCCGTCGCCGACAACGGCCAGGGCATTCCCGACGAAGCCGATCGCGCCCGGGCGACCGAACGATTCGTACGGCTGGAGAAGAGCCGTTCGCAGCCTGGTTCCGGCCTTGGCCTCAGTCTCGCCAAGGCGGTCATGACATTCCATTACGGCCGGCTTGACCTGTTGCCTGGCAATCCGGGACTATCCGTGGTCATGAGTTTCCCCGCGCGGGAGGACCACTGATGGCGGCCGTTGCCAAGCGGAGCAAGACAGACTGGTTGCTGAGCCTGGAAACCCCTCTTGCTCCGCTCGACGAGAGCCGGGCACAGCAGGAACTGTCCGAAATCGCGGACGCAGCGCGCGAAGAAGGGCTGACACGGGCGGCCAAATTCCTGGCCGGCAAGGGGACGGCGCAGGATTTCCTGGCCGCCGTCTTTGACCTTTCGCCGTTTCTGCGCGATACGGCGCGCCGCCGGCCGCAAATCCTGGACGGCCTCTTCGACCTGCCGGTCGAGACCCGCCTGAAGGCGATCACCGCCGCGATCGACCAGGCGCCGCTGGCGGAAATGGTCTCGGAATCCGGCCTGATGATGGAGCTGCGCCGGCATAAGGCCGAGGCGCATTTCCTGATCGCACTCGCCGATCTTTCGGGCGAGGCTGAAACCTCGCTGACTGTAAGGCGGTTGAGCGATCTCGCCGACGCCTGCACCCGCGCGGCCGTCGATTTCCTGCTGCGTGACGCGCATGGCCAGGGCAAGCTCAAACTGCCCGACCTCGACAGTCCGTCGCATCGATCGGGATGGATCCTGCTCGGCATGGGCAAGCTCGGCGCGCATGAGCTGAATTTCTCCTCCGACATCGACCTCGTCGTGTTCTTCGATCCGGAAGCGCCCGCAGTGGTCGATCCACTCGACGCCACCGACCTGTTTTCACGCCTGACGCGGCGGCTGGTGCGCATCCTGCAGGATCGCACCGAGCACGGCTATGTCTTCCGCACCGATCTGAGATTGCGTCCCGATCCCGGCTCGACCCCGCTGGCAATTCCGGTTGAAGCCGCGCTGCGCTACTACGAAGCGCGCGGCCAGAACTGGGAACGCGCCGCGATGATCAAGGCGCGCCCGGTCGCCGGCGATCTCGCGGCGGGCGATGCCTTTCTCAAGGAGCTCCAGCCCTATATCTGGCGCAAATACATGGACTATGCGGCTATTGCCGACGTCCATTCGATCAAGCGCCAGATTCATGCCCATAAGGGTCATGGCGAGATCGCCGTGAAAGGACACAATGTCAAGCTTGGGCGCGGCGGCATCCGCGAGATCGAGTTCTTCGTCCAGACCCAGCAGCTCATCGCCGGCGGCCGCTTCCCGGAGCTGCGCGGCCGCGAAACCGTGCCGATGCTCGGTCAGCTCGCGGCTCGGGGTTGGATCACATCAGATGCGCGTGACGCGCTCGCCCGCCAGTACTGGTTCCTGCGTCGCGTCGAACACGCTATCCAGATGGTGGCCGACGAGCAGACGCACACGCTGCCGGAAGACGATGAAGGGCTGGAGCGCATCGCCCGCATGCTGGGCTTTGCCGACGCGGTCGTGTTTGCCGGGGCGTTCCGTGCCTCGCTGCAGCAGGTCGAGCGCCACTATGCCGCGCTGTTCGAAACAGCACCCGAGCTTTCGGCCGGCATCGGCAACCTGGTCTTCACCGGTGACGTCGACGACCCGGACACGCTGCGGACCTTGCACAGCCTCGGTTTTCAGAGGCCAAGCGATATCTGCCGTGTCATCCGCGGCTGGCATTTCGGGCGCTATCGCGTCACCCGGTCGGCGGAGGCGCGCGAGCGGCTGACGGAACTGACACCGGCACTGCTCAAGGCCTTTGGCCAGACGCGCCGGGCCGATGAGGCGCTGGTCCGTTTCGACGAATTCCTCGCCGGCCTGCCGGCCGGCATCCAATTGTTCTCGTTGTTGCAGTCGAACCCCGCATTGCTCAGGCTGATGGCCACGATCATGGGCGCGGCACCCCGGCTGGCGGCGATCATCACCCGCCGGCCGCATGTCTTCGACGGCTTGCTCGACCCGGCATTGCTGACCGAGCTTCCCGACCGCGTCTATCTCTCGGCGCGGCTGTCGGCCTTCCTCGAAGGCGACAGGGCCTATGAGGACGTGCTCGACCGGCTGCGCATATTTGCTTCCGAGCAGAAATTCCTGATCGGTGTGAGGCTGCTCGCCGGTTCGATCGATCCGGCCCGCGCCGGCCGCGCTTTCTCCGATCTGGCGGACCTGACCATCGCGGCTGCGTTGCAAGCGGTGACCGCAGAATTCGCGGTGCGCCACGGCACGATCGCCGGTGGCGTGGTTTCGCTGCTCGGCATGGGCAAGCTCGGCAGCCGCGAATTGACCGCCGGATCGGATGTCGATCTTATTTTGCTTTACGACCACGATGCGGATGCCGAGGACTCCGACGGTGAAAAACCGCTGGCGCCTTCGCATTACTACACCCGCATGACGCAGCGGCTGATATCGGCTGTATCGGCGCCGACGGCGGAAGGGGTGCTCTACGAGCTCGACCTGCGTTTGCGGCCGTCCGGCAACAAGGGACCGGTCGCCACCCACATCGATGCCTTCAAGAAATACCAGCGCCAGGAGGCTTGGACCTGGGAGCACATGGCCCTGTCGCGGGCGCGGCCGATTGCTGGTGACCCCCGCCTATGCGGCGAGGTCGAGGCGGAAGTTGTCGCGTTGCTCAGCCAGCCGCGCGATGCGGCGAAGGTGAGGGCGGAGGCGTCGGACATGCGTGCCATGATCGAGCAGGAGAAGGCGCCACGCGACCTCTGGGACATCAAGCTGATCCCGGGTGGTCTGATCGATCTCGAATTCATCGCCCAGGTGGCTGTCATCATCAGGCAGGTCGAGGCCGGGCCGCGCGCCACCGGTACGGCCGAGATCCTGTCTCGCCTGACGCCACGTTTCGCCAATGCCGGGATCAGGCAGGACCTTGGCGATGCTTACGCCCTCTATCTGGCGCTGACCCAGATGACGCGGCTGTGCCTTACCGGACCCTTCGAACGTGACGACGTTCCGCCGGGGCTTTCGGATCTGCTTCTGGCGGTCACTGACCTGCCGGATTTCGGTGTGCTGGAGGCACACCTCAAGGAGACGTCGCAAAAGGTCAGGAAGGATTTCGACCTTTTGCTTCGTGCCGGGGGTTCGTGATCAACGAGCGTTCGGCCGCATCGGGGGTGACGATGCAACAGGAGAAAACCATGAGAAAGACAACCAAGCTCGCAATTGCCTTCATCGCCCTGGCCGGAGCTGTCGGCGGCGGCGCCTATGCCGAGAATGTCGACAGCGCAACCATGCGTGAGCGCACCATGATGCGGCTCGACAAGGCGATGAAGGACAACAACGGCACTATCACCTTCGACCAGTTCTCCGATGTCATGGACGCGCGGCTCAAGAAGCTCGTGGCTGACAATGGCGGCAAACTGACTGTCGCTCAACTCGCCGACGCACTGGAGAAGGCGCGCTTCGAACGTATGGCAAGGCGCATCATCGCCCGTTACGACAGCAAGGGCGACGGCACGCTGACATCAGATGACATCAGCGGCCGCGAAAAGAAGCTTTTCGCGATACTCGACAAGAACAATGACGGAAAGATCGAGAACCGCGAGCTGCCGAAGAGCGGGCGCTTTGGCCGTCATCGTCAAGGAGGCGACGACGAAAACGGCATGCAGTGAGGCTGGCTGACGCAGGCTCCGGGCCGTCAGCCGGAGCCTGCCGCTCAGGCCGCGGCTTTGACCGAAGGCGGAGCCTTCTTCACCGGAATGCGCACCGACACGATCGTGCCGACGCCTTCGGTGGAACGGATCTTCAGTGCGCCGCCTTGCAACTCGGCCAGCGAGCGGGAAATGGCAAGGCCAAGTCCGGAGCCGGCATGGTTCTTGGAAAACTGGTTCTGCACCTGCTCGAAGGGGCGCCCGAGCTTGCCAAGCGCTTCCTTCGGGATACCGCAGCCATTGTCCTCGATCGTCAGCACCAGCGCGCCTGAGGTGTTGCGGGCCCTGACCGATATGTGGCCGCCCTGGCCGGTGAATTTCACCGCGTTGGACAGGAGGTTGATGACGATCTGCTTGATCGCCCGGCGATCGGCGAACAGCGTCAGTGCGTCGGCGATACGCGTTTCCACGGTGATCGCCTTCTGCGCCGCCTGCAGCGACACGACACGCACGGTTTCGCTGATCAACGGACCGAGGTCGATCTGTTCCTGGTCCAGCGAGAACTGGCCGGCCTCGATCTTGGACATATCGAGAATGTCATTGATGACGCCGAGCAGGTATTTGCCGCTGCTGTTGATGTCGGTGGCGTACTCCTCGTAGCGCTCCGACCCCAGCGGGCCGAACAACCTTTGTTCCATCAGTTCGGAGAAGCCGATGATGGCATTGAGCGGCGTGCGCAGTTCATGCGACATGTTGGCCAGGAATTCGGATTTGGCCCGGTTCGCCGCTTCGGCGCGCTCGGTTTCCTTCATGTATTTGCGGTTGAGGTCGACCAGTTCGCGCGACCGTTCCTCTTCGGCCCGCCGTGCGAGGCTGAGATCATGGATCGTCGCCATCAGCCGGCGCTCGCTGTCGACCAGCTTTTCCTGATGCAGCTTGATCTGGGTGATGTCGGACCCGACCGAGACGATGCCGCCGTCCCTGGTCCTGAGTTCGTTGACCTGCAGCCAGCGGCCATCGGACAGCTGCCGCTCGAACGTGGCGCCGCCCTGCGGACCATTGGTGTTGGCAAGCCGGCGCTCCGAAGCAAAGGCCAGCATCCGCTCTTCCAGCGACGCGCGCGTCACACCTGGCATCACGTCGCGATCCGAGAGCCCGTTGTCCTGCTGGTATTTGGAATTGCACATGATCAGGTGCTGAGCCGAATCCCACAACACGAAGGATTCATTTATGTTCTCGATCGCGGTCCTGAGGCGAAGATCGGCCGCTTCGGAGCGGAGCGCCAGATGCCGTTGCTCGGTGACGTCGACCGCGATGCCGATCAACTGGATCTCCGGCGCTTCCGGATCCATGACTTGGGCCCGGGCGCGCATCCACACCCACTGGCCATCGGCATGCCGCATCCGGAACACCTGGTCGATGTGATCGATCTCGCGTGCGACGATCCTGTTGGCGAGCTCGAACAGGTCGCCGTCCTCGGGATGAATGATCTCGTCGACCTCGCCAAACGATAGCATCGTCTCGCAGGGTTCGTAGCCGAGCATGTCGTACATCGAGCGTGACCAGTACATCTTGCCGCGCACCATGTCCCAGTCCCACAGGCCGCAGCGGCCGCGAACCAGCGCCATGTCGATACGCTGATGCGCTTCGAGATAGATGCGGTCGGCAGCCTGCGCGCGCGCCGCCTGTCCGAAATAGGCATAGAGGATGATGATCAGCACGCCGGCCGTCAGCACGAACAGGGTGACGTTGAGCGAGACGGTCTTGCGCCACGTGTCGAAGACCGCTTCCTGCGGCACCAGAGCCGCGGCGGCTCCCTTCCTGTCCTTGGACAGGCTGACCGCCGCATACCAGTCCTCACCGCCGATGTTGACCTCCATGACACCGGCCCGATCGCCGAACATGAACAGGGGTTGGCAGCCCTGGACGAGGCCGTCGAGCGAATGGCCTTGCCAAGGCACGGAACGTGGTGTCACCGCGGTGATCCTGAAGGCACTGTCGGTGATGACGAGCACATGGCTGCGGCCCATCGCGCCTTGGCGGCTGGTGGTCTCCAGCAGGTCCTGGGTGGCGCCCGGCAGCGTGTCCGATGTCGTGGCGAGCGAGCTGGCGAGCTGCGCGGCGCCCAGCGTCAGGATCGCCTTGGCATCGCGCTCGATGTCGTCGCGCTCGTTCATGAGCGAGAGCACGCGCAGCGCCGCGATGACGAGGAGGAAGATGACGATGAGGGCTGGTATCGACCGGCGCAAAAGCGGTTCAGCCGCCAGAAGACGCTTGTAGGCTGGTTCGGCGATGAGCCGCGTATTCCCGGCAAGGCCGTCGCTGCGCGTCTCGCGACGCGCAAAAGCCATCCCTCCGGGCGCGCCCCACGCGTCCGCCTTCGCCATAAATGGCACTCCCCGATTTCCAGTATGCCGCATTTCTATGTGCTGGTGATCCGGCAACACCGCACTTCCGAATCGCCATTAAAGAATCAAAGGTGATTCGCCTTGTCCAGTGCTCGGGCGAAAAAAGATTAAAAATCGACTAAATAGTGAGCTTTTGAAAGGTGCGGCGGCTCAGCCTTCTCCCGCACGAGGACGCCTATGCCAGCGTGCGCTCGACGATATCGCGCAGGTCCGCCGACAGGTTTTCGGTGTTGGCGATCGAAACCAGTGCTTCCCTGGCCTTGGCTTGCCGGCCCGGTTCGAGCGAACGCCAGGACCTGAGCGCCGTCGCCAGCCTAGCCGCCACTTGCGGGTTGCGCTTTTCGACCTCGAGCACCGTCTGCGCTAAGAAACGGTAACCTTCGCCGTCGGGGCGATGGAAGCCGGTCTGGTTGGCGCTTGAGAATGTGCCGATCAGCGAGCGCACCCGGTTCGGGTTGCCCATCGAAAACCCCGGATGAGCGGTCAGGGACCGAACCGTGTCGACAGCCTGCGGCCCCGGCACGCTGGCCTGGATCTGGAACCATTTGTCCATGACCAGCGGGTCGGATGCATATGTCTTTTCGAAAGCCGCCAGCGCCTTTTTCGCCTCTGACGATCCGTGGTGACGATGCGCGAGAACGGCCAATGCGGCCGCGCGGTCGGTCATGTTGGTCGCGGACTGGAAATGCCCGGCCGCCAATGCCGCTCCACCAGGCAGCAGCGAGAGATAATCCAGCAGAATGTTGCGCAAGGCGCGTCGTCCCGCGCTCGCCGCGTCGGGGCTGAAGGCGTTCTTGTCGGCAAGGCTGTCGTAGAGGCCGGAAAATGCCTCGCCATTGGCCGTTCCGATCGCCAGCGCAAGCGCGTGGCGGGCGGTATGGACGGCGTCGGGATCGATGTTCTTGCCGATGTCACGCGCGATGTCGGCGTCGCCAGGCAGCGCCAGGGCAAGGGCCCGATAGGCCGGCTCGAGTGTCTCGTCACTGGCGATGACGCCGGCAAGGTCGGTCAGCCGTGGGGCGAAGTCCGGCTGTTTGCCGCCGAGGATCTGGCGGAAGGCAGCGATCAGCGCATCGGTGAGCAGCGTGTTGAAGGCCTGCCAGCGCGAGAAGGCGTCGCTGTCATGGCGGGCGAGGAAGAACTGGTCGGCGGCCTTCTGCTCGACCGACAGCGTCACCGGCGCCGAAAAGCCGCGGTTGAGCGACACCGCCGGTCGTTCGGCGACGCCGGAAAAACGCACCATGTGACGGCGCTTGCGGATATGGATGACGCCGCCCTCGACGCTGGCACCCTCGACGCGGTCATATTCCACCGGCTTGCCGCCGGCGCCGATCAGGCCGAAGGCGAGCGGGATATGCATCAGCCGCTTGCGGCTTTCCGACGGTGTCGGCGGCACCGACTGCTCGATCTCGAGCGTGAATTCCTGTGCGGCCGGATTGTGCGTCGAACTCACCGTCAGGTTGGGTGTACCTGCCTGGTGATACCAGAGCGCGAATTGCGAAAGGTCGCGGCCGGACGCCTCCTCGAACACTTTGATGAAGTCCTCGATGGTCGCGGCTTCGCCGTCGTGGCGTTCGAAATAGAGGTCCATGCCGGCGCGAAAGACCTCGGCGCCGAGAATGGTGCGGATCATGCGCACCACTTCGGAGCCTTTTTCGTAGACCGTCGCCGTATAGAAATTGTTGATCTCGCGGTAGCGGCGCGGCCGCACCGGGTGCGCCAGCGGTCCCTGGTCCTCGGGAAACTGGTGGGCACGCAGCGTGCGCACTTCGGCGATGCGCTTGACCGCGCGCGAGCGCTGGTCGGCGGAGAATTCATGATCGCGGAAGACCGTCAGGCCTTCCTTCAGGCAAAGCTGGAACCAGTCGCGGCAAGTGATTCTGTTGCCTGTCCAATTGTGGAAATACTCATGCGCGATGATCGCCTCTATATTGGCGAAATCGGCGTCCGTCGCCGTCTCCTGGTCGGCCAGCACGTATTTGTCGTTGAAGATGTTGAGGCCCTTGTTCTCCATCGCGCCCATGTTGAAGTCCGACACGGCGACGATGTTGAAGACGTCGAGGTCGTACTCGCGGCCAAACGCCTCCTCGTCCCATTGCATGGACCGCTTCAGCGCGTCCATCGCGTAGCCGGCGAGCGCATCCTTGCCGGGCTCGACATAGATGCCGAGCTCGACCTTGCGCCCGGACATGGTCACGAAACTGTCGGCGACCTGACCGAGATTCCCGGCCACCAGCGCGAACAGGTAGGACGGCTTGGGGAAGGGGTCGTGCCAGCTGGCGTAGTGCCAGCCATCGGCGAGATCGCCGTTCTCGACCGGATTGCCGTTGGACAGGAGCAGCGGCGCCTCGTCGCGCGACGCTTCGATCCGCACCGTGTAGACGGACAGGATATCGGGGCGATCCAGGAAGTAGGTGATGCGGCGAAAACCCTCCGCCTCGCACTGCGTGCAGTAGACGTTGTTTGAGCGGTAAAGGCCCATAAGAGCCTCATTGCTGGCCGGCGCCAGTTCGGTTTCGATCCGCAGTTGGAAACGACGTGCGGCCGGCGGCTTGAGCAGGGTCAGTTGGTCCGGGCTCGCCAGCAGATCAGCCGGTCTCACCGTCTTGCCGTCGATCTCGACGCGCTTGAGCGTCAACCCATCGCCGTCGAGCACCAGCGGAGCCGATTTCGATATCCCCTCGCGGCGCTCTACGGTCAGTATCGCGGTGACGACCGTGGCCTGTGGCGAAAGACGGAAGTCAAGGTTGGTTTCCGGAATGAGGTAGTCGCTGGGGCGATAGTCCTCGAGTTTGAAGACCTGGCCTGTGTCGGTGCGCATTCCCTGGCTTTTCCTGTCTTTTCCGGGGACCGGACATGTTTTGGCTGGTCCAAAAAATTCAAAGTCCGCGCTCTTTACACGAAACACACCCTCGACAAAACTGCGGCAGAGCCTAATTCAGGCCTTCCTTTCATCATCGCGAGGGCAGTCATGACCGCCGTCACACCGAAAAACGGGATGGGCGCTTTCGTTCGGCGCGCCGACAATTTCCCGTTCTGCCGTTTCGAAACCCGCAACGTGCCCTCGGCGGCGGGCAGAGACGCATTGCCAAAGTGACATCAGGGGCGGAGGCGCAACCAGAAACCACCGGCGGCCACGATACGCTCAGAGGCATCGTGCTGAAGATCGTCTCTGTGGCGGTTTTTGTCGGCATGCAAACCTGTATCAAGGCGGCGGGCGACGTGCCTGCCGGGCAGATCGTCTTCTTCCGTTCCTTCTTCGCCATCTTCCCGATCATTGCCTTCCTGGCATTGAAAGGACATCTGGCCACGGCGTTCGTCACGAAACGTCCCTTCAACCACGTCGCGCGTGGCGTCGTCGGCGTCGGTGCCATGGGGCTCGGCTTTTTCGCGCTCACCAGGTTGCCGTTGCCGGAGGCGATCACCCTGAACTATGCACAGCCGCTGCTGGTCGTGGTGTTCTCCTCGGTGTTCCTTGGCGAGACGATCCGTGTTTATCGCTGGAGTGCCGTCGCGATCGGCCTCATTGGCGTGCTCATCATTTCCTGGCCGGAACTGACGCTGCTCAATTCGGATCAAGGGCTGAACGACCAGGAGGTCCTGGGCGTCATGGCCGCGCTGGCGGCCGCGGCAATCTCGGCTGTCGCCATGTTGCTCGTGCGCAATCTCGTCCAGACAGAGAAGACGGCCACCATCGTGCTGTGGTTCTCGTCAACGGCGAGCGTGCTCTCGCTGCTGACGCTGCCCATCGGCTGGCAATCGCTGACGCCGGCGCAAGCAGCACTGCTCATCATGGCCGGCTTTTGCGGCGGCCTCGGCCAGATTCTGATGACCGCGGCCTATCGCCATGCCGAAGCCTCGGTCGTGGCGCCTTTCGAATACACTTCGATGATCCTTGGTGTCGTCGTCGGCTATTTCGTTTTCGGTGACGTGACCTCGTCCGGCACGCTGGTCGGTGGTGTGATCGTGGTGGCCGCCGGCATCTTCATCATCTGGCGCGAACGGCAACTGGGTCTGGAACGCACCCGCACCCGCAAGGCGGCCCTGCCGCAGGGGTGATCACGACCGTTCCGTCCGCTCTTTCGCCAACCGCACCAGCACCGCTCTTGTCTGTTCGTCGGCCGGGAAGAACGACTCGATCGCCAGTTCCGAAAGCGTCACATCCAGCGGCGTGCCGAACACGGTAATGGTGCTGATGAAGGAAAGCACCGTGTCGCCATGGGCAAGCCTGAGCGGGTGCACGATGGCATTCGGCTCGACCGGCGCCGGCCGGCTGCCCTTCAGGCCGGAGGGGTAGCCGCGAAGCTCTTGCTCCAATGCGATCAGCTCCGGGTCGCCGGCGGCATCGTTCTGATGCTTCAGCCGTTCGAGCAGGTGGATGCGCCATTCCTGGAGATTCACGATACGCGGCGCGACACCACCCGGGTGCAGGCTGAGCCGCAGCACATTGACGGGTGGCTGGAGCAATGAAGGCTCGGAAACATCGGCCAGGAATGGCCCGATTGCCGCGTTGGCCTTAACCAGGTTCCAGTGCCGGTCCACCGCCAATGCCGGAAACGGCTCATGCCCCTTGAGCACCATCTCGACCGCCGCCATCGCTGGTGCCAGCGTCCTATCGGTGAGCGGCCGTTCGCTGAAGCTCGGCGCGAAGCCCGCGGCCAGCAGCAATTGATTGCGTTGCCGCAGTGGGATCGCAAGCTGCTCGGCCAGATGCAGCACCATGTCGCGCGAAGGTGCGGCGCGGCCGCTTTCGACGAAAGAGAGATGCCGTTGCGAAATTTCGGCTTCCATGGCGAGGTCGAGCTGGCTCATGCGGCGGCGCGTGCGCCATTCGCGTATGAGACTGCCGGCGGAGGTTTGAGGCGTTGTCATGGGAGAATGGTTAAGCCGCAGGCCAAAGCATTTCAATTACCTGCGAGGTCATCGCTAGGAGAGCGCCCGCAGCTTCGCCTTCACCTCGAGAAAATCCCGCCACGCGAGCTTCTTGTGTGCGGGCGTCCGCAAGAGATAGGCCGGATGCAGCGTCGGCATCGCCGGAATGGCAATGCCGGACGCCGTGGTGTGGAGGCGCCAGTTGCCGCGCAGCCGCAGGATTCCTTCCGAGGTGTTGAGCAAGGTCTTGGCCGACGGACCGCCGAGATTGATCAGCACCTTGGGATTGACCAGCTCGATCTGACGCTCGATGAACGGCCGGCAGATCTCGGTCTCGTGCGGCGTCGGCGTGCGGTTGCCGGGCGGCCGCCAGGGAATGACATTGGCGATGTAGACCGAGCCTCGGTCGAGGCCGATCGCGGCCAGCATGCGGTCGAGCAGGCGGCCCGAGCGGCCGACGAAGGGCAATCCTTCAATATCCTCGTCGCGGCCGGGGGCTTCACCGACCAGCATGACAGCGGCTTGCGGGTTGCCATCGGCGAATACCAGGTTCTTGGCGGTGGCCTTGAGATTGCAGCCCTCGAAAGCGGCCATGTGCTGGCGCAGCTCGTCCAGGGATACCGCCGCGGTCGCCAGTTGGCGTGCCAGCACCGCCTGCGCCTCGTCGGGCACGGCCGAGGTCGGCGGGCGCGGGGCCGGAGCATCCGGCACGGCGCGCCCATCGAGCCGCGGCGGAGCCACGGGCGGCTGCTCTGGTGCGCTGCTTTCGCGTGGCGTCGCCGTCGGCATGCGCTCCGCCGGCTTCGGCGCGGCCTCCGCGAACCGGTTTACCGGCGCATCCTCCAAAGCCTCGTCAACACCCGCGCTGGCATAGAAGGCGAGCAGATCGGCGAAATCGACCGGATGATTGGGAGAGGCGGCAGTCATGGCCGCACCATCGTCTGGGCGGCGCCAATTTGCAACCTCGGGAAGGCCGTGGCGGCAGCCAATCCCGCTGCCAAGGCGACGTCGCGGTCTAGCCGGTGGGTATGCGTGGATCCTGCACGAGATAGAAGGTCCAACGCGGCGTGTAGTCGGTCATCAGGAATTCGAAGCGGGCGGTCTTCAGCGGATCGACCTTGCCGTTCTTGAACAGCAGCCGATCATAGGGTTCGAACTCGCGATCGAAATCGGCGAAATTGCTCGACCAGATATTGTCAGGTGTCTTGTTGCGCTGGTCGAACGAAAGCCCGTCTCCGAACACGCTTGGCTGGTCCAGTATTTCCTGCAGCTCGAACTGGAATTCAATCCAGCCCTGGCCGCTGTTGTTGAGCACGTCTATGCGCATATACATGATGCCGTTGGCGAACTCACCCGCCTTGCCGAATGTCTGGATCGGCTTTGTGGTGCGGATGGTCAGCGTCGCGGGTGTCGCCGAATTCAGCTCTTCGGTGATGACAAGCGGATCGTCCTTGGTTCCGATGCCGGAGGCCCCGGTGATGCGGAAACCGCCAAGCTCGTCGGAGAATGAGTACGCGCCTGTCGACCAGACCTTCACTTCACCGGCGACGGCATGACCCGGCGCCAAAACCAGAAGGGCCAAAGTAATCGCCCGGCAGGCCCGGCCGGGCGTTGATGGAAAGCGCGTCGAAGAGAAGCCGCCTGGCCCGGGAATGCGCATGGCGGGAAGTATGGCCGATAAGCAAGCCGTCGAACAATAAAAAACGCAAGTTTGGCGGGTCGCGCCGCGCGGAAGCGGCTTGCCTGCCGCGGAATGCGCGACTTTTTGGCCAAATCCGCATTGTCACGTATGCGCCGGTTTCCTGTCGCCAAATGATGCGCTATGCAGCGCAAGAGCCAGCAAGATACGCCAACGGCGGCAAGCCAGTGCGGAGGGGTTGATGAGCGATATCGAACGCGAAAGCATGGAATTCGACGTGGTCATCGTCGGTGCCGGACCGGCCGGCCTTGCCGCGGCCATCCGCCTCAAGCAGGTCAATCCCGAGCTCTCGGTCGTCGTGCTGGAAAAGGGCGGCGAGGTCGGCGCCCATATCCTATCGGGTGCCGTCGTCGATCCGATCGGCATCGACCGGCTATTGCCCGGATGGCGCGAGGAGGATGGTCATCCCTTCAAGACGCCGGTCACGGCGGACCATTTCCTTGTGCTCGGCCCCGCCGGCTCGTTCCGCCTGCCCAACATCCTCATGCCGCCGCTGATGAACAACCACGGCAACTATATCGTCTCGCTGGGGAACGTCTGCCGTTGGCTGGCCGACAAGGCCGAAGCGCTTGGCGTCGAGATCTATCCAGGCTTTGCCGCGACCGGCCTGCTCTACAATGAAGAAGGTGCCGTCACCGGCGTCGTTACCGGAGACATGGGTGTCGAGAAGGACGGCACGCACGGTCCGGGCTTCGCGCCGGGCATGGCGCTGATGGGCAAGTACGTGCTGATCGGCGAGGGCGCGCGCGGTTCGCTCGCCAAGCAGTTGATCGCCAGATACAAACTCTCCGATGGCCGCGAGCCGGGCAAATACGGCATCGGCCTCAAGGAACTCTGGCAGGTCAAGCCGGAGAACCATCGGCCCGGTCTGGTGCAGCATTCCTTCGGCTGGCCGCTCGACATGAAGACCGGAGGCGGTTCGTTCCTCTATCATCTGGAGGACAACCAGGTGGCTGTCGGCTTCGTCCTCCACCTCAATTACAAAAATCCTTATCTGTCACCCTTCGAGGAATTCCAGCGCTTCAAGACCCATCCGGCGATCGCAGGCACGTTCGAGGGCGCCAAGCGCCTGGGCTACGGTGCGCGCGCCATAACGGAGGGTGGTTGGCAGTCGGTGCCGAAATTGTCGTTCCCGGGCGGCGCGCTGATGGGATGCGCGGCGGGCTTCGTCAATGTGCCGCGCATCAAGGGTTCGCACAATGCCGTGCTGTCCGGCATGCTGGCGGCCGATTATGTCGCCGAGGCGATCGGCGCCGGCCGTGCCAATGACGAGCTTTCCGCCTACGAAGAGGCCTGGCGCGCGACCGACATCGGCAAGGACCTGAAGAAGGTGCGCAACGTCAAGCCGCTATGGTCGCGCTTCGGCACTGTCATAGGCGTCAGCCTCGGCGGCCTCGATATGTGGCTGAACGCGCTGTTCGGCGTCTCGCCCTTCGGCACGCTGAAGCATGGCAAGGCCGACTATGCCACGCTCGAGCCTGCCGCCCAGCACAAGAAGATCGCTTATCCGAAGCCGGATGGCGTGCTCACCTTCGACCGCCTCTCCTCGGTGTTCCTGTCCAATACCAATCACGAGGAAAACGAGCCGGTGCACCTCATCGTCGGCGACATGGCGCTGCAGCAACGCTCCGAGCACGATGTCTTTGCCGGACCTTCCACGCGCTATTGTCCGGCGGGCGTCTATGAGTGGGTGGACAAGGATGGCAACGCCGCCGCCGATCCGCAGGCCAAGGACGTGCGCTTCGTCATCAATGCGCAGAACTGCGTCCACTGCAAGACCTGCGACATCAAGGACCCGAACCAGAACATCAACTGGGTGCCGCCGCAGGGCGGTGAAGGACCGGTCTACCAGGGTATGTGAGCGGCGGCGGACCTCGTCTGTCGCCGCAGGGGCGGCCGTTTCACCCAAGCCCGTTGAAGCGCCGCTCGGAGTATGGTCTCATGGCTTCCGGAGAGGAGGCGGACATGCGCCCGAGGAATCTGACTATGATCGCCGCGGCCGGCATGCTGGTCTGCGCATCGGCCGCTTCGGCCGACACAAAGCTCACCGTGCATATCCGCAGCTATGACGTTGCCGGCAGGACCGGCGCCGCCCTTGTCGAGGCGATGGACCGATTGGGGCCCAAGCATGGCTATATGGCGCGCGCCATCGCCGAAACCGGCTACACCACGCACTGGGATCTCGATGTCGCCCGCCAGGATGGGACCTGTCGCCTGCGCCAGGCCAACGGGACGCTCGACGTAACCTACACTTTCCCACGGCGGCTCTCGCCAACAGATACAAGACTGCGCGAGCGCTGGGACCGTTTCATGGCCGGCGTCCGCAAGCATGAGCATACGCATGGCCGCATTGCGGCGCGGATGATGCGGGCCACCGAGACCGCGCTTGTCGGGCTGAAGCGCCCCGACAACTGGTTCTGCATGGGCACGCACATCGAAGCGAGGCGGCGCATCAACGCCATCTATGCCGAATACGAAGCCAGGCAGAATGCGTTCGATGCCCGCGAGCATCGTGATGGCGGCCGCGTCGAGCACCTGGTCGACGCGCTGACCAAACCTTGAAGGCGTCGTTGGCGTCTAGAGCAAAGTGCGTGGCGGTTTTCCCGGGCAAAGCGCACAGCGCTTTCCCTTGGGAAGTGCGTCGAAACAAAGGGTTAGAGCGGTTCGGTGATTCTAACAAACACTGAACCGCGCTTGCGCATTCGCGATGGTGCCCCGTCTTGGGACGGCGAAGCATCAGCCGCGCGGTCTGCCTTGGAGATCGTGTGCCGCGAGCGCGCTCTCGTGCTCGTCATGCGGTTGCTTGTCTCCCGTGCGGACGGAGAACTCGACCAGCACCGGCAGATGGTCGGAGCCGGTATCCTCCAGCCGCGCCGAAGACAGAATGGTCAGCCCGCCCTTGCTGAACACCTGGTCGATCGGCAGGCCTGCATAGCGGCGCAGGAAATCGGGCAGTGTCCGGTGAATCCAGGTCGGGCCGGCTGAAGGCATGAGTATCAGCCCGCCGAGAGCCGCGACCCGCCGCACCGCGGCACTCCAAGGCACGGCGTTGCAATCCCCGGCCAGGATCGCCGTCTCGCCGAGCGCGGCCAGTGGCTGCGCCAGTTCGCCGATCTGCCAGTATTGCTCCTTCGGCCAGGGCCAGGTCAAATGGATCGCGGCGACATCGACATCGCTCCCGCCAAAGTCGATAGTGGCGGTCGCCATCGCGCCGCGCGGTTCGCAACGCGGCGCGGTGTCGGCGACAAACGGCCGGCGCGACAGCAGCGCCACGCCGAACATGCGGTTCGGGTAAGGGCAGAGGATCCGGTAGGGATAGGCGCTGGCGATGTAGCCAAGCTCGGTCGTCCACATCGCCGACACCTCGTCGAGCGTGATCACGTCCGGATTGGTGCGGCCGATCAGTGAGAGCACTTTCTTCGGCGTTGGATTGTTGAAGCGAAGGTTCATCTGCAGCAGGCTGTAGACGATCTGGTCGGCGGGCTTGGCAACCGCCGGCTGCGGCCACAGCCTTGGCAATGCGCTTGCCGTCGTGGCCAGGCAGGCGACGGCGAAGAGCAGTGCCGCGGCCGACTGCAGCCGGTAGGAACTCGCAAGCAGCGGCAGCGCCAAAAGCGCCATCAGCACGCTGAGGTGAATGCGAAAATGCGAAAAGGAATCGAAAGCGGGATGCAACGCGCCGAAAAACCCGGCCAACAAAGCGGCCGACAATGCCGTCATCGCCAGGAATGCCAGCCCAGCCATCATGTTCAAGCGCGCGCCTGTCATCATTGGGTCGTGTCTGCCGAATGCCGCCTGACGATCCGTTCGATTGCTTATCGGCCAAATTGCGGCCGAGCAAGACGACGAATTGCCTCGCCCAGCCCTGCAAGCGACCGCCTACTGGAATGCTGTCTCCGAAAAGCTCCGGAGCTTGCGCGAATGCAGCCGCTCCATCGGCATCTCGGCCAGCTTTTCCATCGCCCTGATGCCGATGGTCAGGTGTTGCGCCACCTGACGCTTGTAGAACTCTGTCGCCATACCAGGCAATTTCAACTCGCCATGCAGCGGCTTGTCGGAAACGCACAGCAGCGTGCCGTAGGGGACGCGGAAGCGGAAGCCATTGGCGGCGATCGTCGCCGATTCCATATCGAGGGCGATAGCGCGCGACTGCGACAGGCGCTGCACCGGTCCGCGCTGGTCGCGCAGTTCCCAATTGCGGTTGTCGATGGTGGCGACGGTGCCTGTGCGCATGATGCGCTTCAGATCATAGCCCGACAGGCCGGTGACCTCGGCGACCGCCTCCTGCAGCGCAACCTGGATCTCGGCCAACGGCGGGATCGGCACCCACACCGGCAGATCGTCGTCCAGCACGTGGTCTTCGCGCACATAGGCATGCGCGAGCACATAATCGCCCAGCGCCTGGGTGTTGCGCAGCCCGGCGCAGTGACCAAGCATCACCCAGGCATGTGGCCGAAGCACCGCGATATGGTCAGTGATGGTCTTGGCGTTGGAAGGACCCACGCCGATATTGACCATGGTGATGCCACCATGGTTCGGCTTCTTCAGATGGTAGGCCGGCATCTGCGGCAGGCGCTGTGGCGCTACGCCTTCACTGGGAGCGCTCTGCCCGGACCGGGTGATAACGTTGCCAGGTTCGACAAATTCCGTGTAGCCTTCACCACCGTTTTCCATCAGGTCGCGGGCGCGGGCGACGAACTCGTCGATATAGAACTGATAGTTGGTGAACAGCACGAAATTCTGGAAATGCTGCGGGCTGGTTGCAGTGTAGTGCGTCATGCGGTGCAGTGAATAGTCGATGCGCTGCGCCGTGAACGGCGCCAGCGGCCGGGGCTCGCCGAAGGCGACCTCGAACGTACCGTTGGCGATCTGATCGTCGGTGCCGTCGAGATCCGGCACGTCGAACAGGTCGCGGATCGGCCGCTTGATACGTTCGGCATCGGCGCCGTCGACATAGGTGCCTTCCAGGAAAGCGAAATGCAGCGGGATCGGCGTGGTCGATTCCGAGACGGTCACCGACACGCCGTGATTGCGCATGATCAGCCGAAGCTGCTCGATGAGGTAGGTCTCGAACAGGTCCGGCTGGGTAACCGTGGTAGCGAAATGACCGGGCGTCGGCATGTGGCCATAGGCCTGGCGAGAGTCGACCTGGGTGAACGAACTCGTGGTGACGCCAATCTCGGGGTAGAAGGCCCGGTAGCGCTTGCTGCTGTCGCCGCCGGCGGCAAGGGCCGCGAAGGAATCGCGCAGGAACTTGGTGTTGCGGTCGTAGAGCACCTGCAGCGCGGCAACGGCCTTTTCGGCGTTGTCGAAGCTCTGCCGGCCAAAAGGCTCGGGCATGACGACAGATTCGATGGCTTGGGGATAGATTCGCTTTTCCATGGCCCAATATAGAGACTTGGGCGGCCGGTTGGGAGGGGTGTCGCCGCCGAAGGCGCCCAAAGCGCCCCTTTTTCTTCAACCCCGCTGCAGGCTGACCAGCAGAACGAACCCGACGCCAGACTTTCTGAGCGCCGGCGCCTCGATCGTCGAGCCGGCATCGGCGCGCATCATCGGCACCGCCAGGACCGGGGCGGCCAGAACGATCAGGATAAGCACCGCCCGCGGCAGGAGCCGGAGGGTCTTGAGAGCGTTGGCGGCGATGCGGTTCATGATGTCTGTGCTTTTCTTTTCGAGGTCCGGGCTATTTGGTTTCAGTGGCGAAGGTTGGTCGGGCAGGCGAGATGGCAGAGCCTGGTGGCTTCGTCCCAGGAGCGGGGGGAACGGCCCGCTTCGGCGACGAGAATGGCGAAGAACATTCCAAACAGGCTCATCAGCAGGCAGACGATGGTGAAGCGGCGAGCAAGCATTGGGTCCGTGTCTCCTTCAACACGCATGAGAATGCCCTGACGCCGCTGAACCAACTCTGATGCCGGCGTTCATCTGCGGTTCAAATTGATTGACGCGACGTTGGCTGGGTCGCCGGCCCCGGACGGCGATCGGGTGCCACAGTCAGCGCATCGGTAAAACGAAAACGGGCCCGCCGGGCCCCGTTTTGAGATCACTGGGAAATGGTCGATCAGAGCTTATGCCAGGTCTGGCTCTTGCAGATCAGTCCGCCGAGCACGCAGCCGCTCATCTTGAGCGAGGCGCCCGACAATGTCGCCTTGCCCGAATAGGTCTTGTCGTTTGCCGGGTCGGTGATGTTGCCGGTATATTTGTTGTCGCCGGCCGCCTTGAGCGAGCCGATGGTCTTGCCGGCATATTTGCCGGACTTGAGCGTGATGGAAAATGAACCGCCGCCTGAAATGGCCGCCGTGTCGCCTGCCTGCGTTTTCCAGTTGCCCTCTATCGGATCCGCCCACGCCGCGCCGCTCAGGATCAAAGTGGCCGCCAGGGCCAGGCTCACTTTTCGAAACATGTCTTCCTCCCTTTGGATAGCCGGCCGGATGCTCCGCCTCGCCGGTCTGCCGCTTACGCAAACGTAAGCTAATCCAGCTTCCTTCAAAACAAAAGCGGTGCCGCTACGGAAGACTTTGGCATTTTGAAAGCGCCTGAATTCGCTCTGTCGGCGCGGAAATGAGAACGATCGGCTCGCCGCGTTTGTTTCCCGTGGTTAGCGGAGTGTTGATTGTGGCCGTGAAAATTTTCGTCAAATTTGGCGAAAACCAGCCGAATTGCTGGCTCCGTATCCTTAACGAATTTCTGTGTTTACCTCTTGTTTTAGCTTTGTTTTCCTCAAATTAAGCACGCCATTTAACGACGGATTCAAGCCTGCGCGGCATTCTCGAAAGCATCGAAAGAGCGGCCCGGACAAGACAACGGAGGCAGCTCTCGGGAGCCAGACAGGGGACTAAAATGGCACGTTTTGAAATGCTTGAAGCAGGCTTCGGCGCCATGGGGGCAACTGCCCAGGCCGACATTCTTTTCGAACTGGGCATGATGTATGCGACCGGCCGCGATTGCGAGACCGACGTCGTTGCCGCCCACAAATGGTTCAACATCGCCGCCATCAAGGGTTCGGCCCGCGCCGCCGAGCTGCGCTCGGAACTCTCGGCGGCCATGTCGAAGGTCGAGATCGCCAAGGCGCTGCGCGAAGCCCGCGAATGGATGACCATGCACTGAGTTCCGCCAGACGGGAACGCTCCGGCCAAGACCGCTGAAACACGGTCGGGCCAACAGGGATAGGCTGCGCAGACAGCCAGGCCACAGGCCAACAACAAAAAGAATGCGGCAGGCCGACAGGTCCAATCCGCCCGACGAACCATGATCCCGAAAGTGGAATCGGGGCTTCGGCAAGATCATGGCCAACAGGAAGACAGGGAAGGTGGGTTGGGTTCACAGCGCGGGGCGCCGGGGAAACGGCCTGACAGGCAAAAAAAGCCACGACCAGCCGGAACAAGGCTGGCGTGGCTTTTTTGCTTGGATGAGGCCAGGCAGGCCCAATCGAGTGGCGCCAATGCGCCTAGACAGGTCCGATGAAGGATGAAATTGTCCCGCCTCTCTGGAAGAAGCGCGGCCGGGGCGGCCGCGCGTGAGTGGAGGAGTTCTATTGTCATGAAAAAAATGAGTATTTTGAGCGCGGCCATTTTCGGCCTGATGATGAGCGCGCCGGTCGCATTCGCCGACGACATCACCGTCTCGGTGGTCGGCCCGATGACCGGACAACTCGCGACCATCGGCGACCAGTTCAAGCAGGGCGCACAGGCCGCCGCCGATGCCATCAACGCCGCGGGCGGCGTCAACGGCTCGATGATCAAGCTCGACATCGAGGACGACCAGTGCGATCCAAAGCAGGCCGTGTCGGTCGCCAACCGCATCGTTGCCAACGGCGTCAAGTTCATCGACGGTCATGCCTGCTCGGGGTCGAGCATCCCGGCCTCGGCGGTCTACGCCGAAGCCGGTGCGCTGATGATGAGCCCGGCGTCCTCGAACCCGGTGCTGACCGATGCCGCGGCCAAGGCCGGCTGGCCGACGATCATGCGTCTCTATACGCGTGACGACGCGCAGGGCGCCTTCATCGGTCCCTGGATCGCCAAGAAGTATGCCGGCAAGAAAGTCGTCA
The DNA here is from genome assembly GCF_037179605.1 of Mesorhizobium salmacidum (SeqCode). NCBI lineage: Bacteria > Pseudomonadati > Pseudomonadota > Alphaproteobacteria > Hyphomicrobiales > Phyllobacteriaceae > Mesorhizobium > Mesorhizobium salmacidum (SeqCode). Next base: position 57,219 of record NZ_JAPYKS010000015.1, on the reverse strand, counting down.
TCCTGCACGACAAGAGCGCCTACGGTCAGGGCGTGGCTGACGCCGTCAGGGCCACCATGAATACTGGTGGCCTCAAGGAAGTCTACTATGACGCCATCAACCCCGGCGAGAAGGACTATTCGGCGCTTGTCACCAAGCTGAAGGATCTCAAGGCCGATGTCGTCTATTTCGGCGGCTACCATCCTGAGGCCGGGCTGATCCTGCGTCAGTCGGCGGAGCAAAACCTGAAGTTCCAGCTGATCATGCCGGATTCGATTGCCTCGCCGGAGTTCTGGCAGGTTGCCGGCCCGGCCGGCGAGGGCACCATGTTCGTGTTCCCGTCGGATCCGCAGGCAAAGCCGGAAGCCAAGGCGGCGGTCGAGAAGATCAAGGCCGGCGGCTTCGTGCCGGAAGGCTTCACGCTGTTCTCCTACGCCGTGGTCCAGGCTTTCGCCGAAGGCATCAAGCGTGCCGGCGGCGACGATCCGGCCAAGGTTGCCGAAGCGTTGAAGAACGGCACGCCGATCAGCACCGTTGTCGGTGACGTCACCTTCGACGAGAAGGGCGACCTCAAGAATGCCAGCTACGACATCAACCAGTGGCACGACGGCAAGTACGCGCCGATCGCGCAGTAATCGCTCTGTAGCCTAAGGAAATGGCCGGGTTCGTCCCGGCCATTTCTGTTTGCGGCCCGCGATGCGCTCCGGCTATCAGCTGGTGGCTGAGTTCGACGCGCTCTGTTCCTCGACGAACCGCACCAGCACCGTCCCGTCAGTGACCTGCGCCCCTCCCCCGGCGATCTCGGCGATCACGCCATCATGCGGGGCGGCGATGGTGTGCTCCATCTTCATCGCTTCGAGGATCAGCAGAATTTGCCCCTTGATCACAGCGTCGCCTTTCGCCACGCGCACAAGCTTGACGAGACCCGGCATCGGCGCGCGCAGGCTGCCGGAGGCGGCAGCTGCTTCATCGCTCCTAGCCAGGGGATCCGGCACGGTGAAAGCATAGCCGACAGCGCCTTCGAACACCGTGATGTGGGCGGGCCAGCGGGCGAGGCGGGGAACGGCGCGAAGATCATGCGAATTGGTGCTGTCGTAAGGCGCATCGAGCGCCACCTGAAAGCGTCCGTCCGGCCGCATTGAAACCTTTGCCTGAATTTGCTCGTCGCCGAACTTCAGCCGCATGCGCCGCGCCACGCCGTGGAAATGCGCATAGCCGGCAAGCGACGACCACGGGTCGTCCGACGACGGCAATGCTCCGGCACCCGAGGCCGCCAGGACGGCAGCCGAGATGATTTCGCCGGTCGGCGGCGCGACCGCCGTCAGCGCTTCCTGGTGTCGGCCGATCAGACCGGTATCGACGTCGCCTGCTGCAAAATCCGGGTCGGCCGCAAGAGCGGCAAGAAAAGCGGTGTTGACGGTGGAGCCGGCAATCTCGGTTTGCGCGAGCGCTGTGCGGAGCGCTTCCAGCGCCGCCTGTCTGTTCCCGGCATGGACGACCAGCTTCGCGATCATGGGGTCGTAGTAGGGGGAAATCGCATCGCCAGCCCGCACGCCGGTCTCAATGCGCATCGCGGCTCCTTCTGGGGCAACGCCCGGGAATTTCAGGTGGTGCAGCGTGCCCGTCGCCGGCAGAAAGCCCTTGGCCGCGTCCTCGGCATAGATGCGCGCCTCGAAAGCATGACCGGAAAGCGCGATCTCGCTTTGTGTCTTCGGCAGTTTTTCGCCGCTGGCGACCCGCAACTGCCACTCGACCAGATCGGTGCCGGTGACCATCTCGGTGACTGGATGCTCGACCTGCAGGCGGGTGTTCATTTCCATGAACCAGAAGCGGTCGGCCTTGAGGCCTTGCGAGGCGTCGACGATGAACTCGATGGTGCCGGCGCCGGAATAGTTGATTGCCTTGGCCGCCTTCACCGCCGCTTCCGTCATCGCCTTGCGCAAAGCCGGCGTCATGCCGGGGGCGGGGGCCTCCTCGATCACCTTCTGGTGGCGGCGTTGCGCCGAGCAGTCGCGTTCGTAGAAATGCACAGCGTCGCCGAAATTGTCGCCGAACACCTGCACTTCGATATGGCGTGGCTTGTCGACATATTTTTCGACCAGCACACGGTCGTCGCCGAAGGCGGCCTTGGCCTCGCGCCGGGCGCTGGACAGCGCCTCGGAAAAGTCATCGGGATGCTCGACGCGCCGCATGCCCTTGCCGCCGCCGCCGGCACGCGCCTTGATCAGCACGGGATAGCCGATCTCGCGGGCCTTTGAGGCCAGCAGCACGATTTCCTGCGCCTCGCCATGATAACCGGGAACGACCGGAACGCCGGCCTTCTCCATCAGCCGCTTGGCGGCGTCCTTCAGCCCCATGGCGCGGATCGAGGCCGCCGACGGGCCGATGAAAATGAGACCGGCAGTCACCACCTGGTCGACGAAATCGGGGTTTTCCGACAGGAATCCGTAACCGGGATGGATGGCCTGCGCGCCCGTTGCAAGAGCCGCCGCAACGATCCTGTCACCGCGCAGATAACTCTCGCCGACGGGCGAGGGGCCGATATGGACTGCCTCGTCGGCCATCTCGACATGCAGGGATCTCGCATCGGCATCCGAATAGACTGCGACGGTGTGCACGCCGAGCTTGCGCGCTGTGCGGATGACACGGCAAGCGATCTCGCCCCGATTGGCGATCAGGATTTTCGTGAACATGGGGCCTCCCGGATTAGGGTCGGGCGGCGCCATTCCGGCAGGCGCCTGCTTATTTGGACGCGGCGATCTCGCAGGCGCCGCCGTTTGTCACCTTGTAGTGGCCGCGCGTGGCCAGGCAGGATTTCATGGCCAGTTCCTCTGCCATCTCTTGCGGCGGCGCGTTCAGCCGCGCGCCGCAGAGAATGTGGAGAGAAACCACCCTGGAGTACGGCGTGGTGGCATAGGCGGAATGGCCGGTGGCCGCGACATAGGCCTGGTAGGCCCTGGTGCATGGTGACTTCGGATCGCCATTCAAAGTCGGTGGGAAACGCTTGTCCCCCTCGCTTCCCGCCAGCGAGCCGGCCACGCTCGCGCCATGTGCCGCGGTTGGCAGCAATGCTGAAAGTATTAGAGTAGACACATTCCGTGAGTATTTCAGTTTCATTTGCACCCCATCCCTGTTTAAAAGTGCAGGATGAGAAATAACGAATATTATACAACGCCGCCAGATCTGCAGGGGAGGCTCTTGGTTTGGTGAACGCATGAACGGCGTGGCTTATAAATTTCATTCTTCACCCAATGTTGCAAGAATACGTCGGTATAATTCCGCCATGGCTTCGTCGAAGCAGCAGAAAACGACGGTTTCGGGAAGTGCGTTCTGCTCGATGAAGTCATTGACCTCAGTAGCGGCGACTTTGGTCGCTTCATCTTTCGGATAGCGGTACACACCGGTCGAAATGGCCGGGAATGCCACCGAGCGGCAGTCATTGGCGACTGCTAGTTCAAGCGAACGCCGGTAACAGGAGGCCAGCAATTCGGCTTCGCCCTTGCCGCCGCCCTGCCACACGGGCCCGACAGTATGGATGATGTGTCGAGCCGGCAGTTTATAACCCTTGGTGATCTTGGCATCGCCGGTCTTGCAGCCATTGAGCGTGCGACATTCGAATTCGAGCTCCGGCCCAGCGGCGCGGTGAATGGCTCCATCGACCCCGCCGCCACCGAGCAGCGAGGAGTTGGCAGCATTAACGATGGCATCGACCGCCAGCTTGGTGATGTCGCCGGTGTGAACGCTGATCCGGTCGCCCAAGGCGCTCATCATCACATCCTGAACACGCCGAAGCGTGTCTCCTCGATCTCGGCGTTGAGCGCGGCCGACAGGCTGAGCGCCAGCACCTCGCGTGTCCTGGCCGGATCGATGATGCCGTCATCCCAGAGCCTTGCCGAGGAATAGAGCGGATGGCCTTCATGCTCGTATTTCATCAGGATCGGCTTCTTGAATTTCGCCTCCTCCTCGGCGCTCCATTCCCCGCCCTTGCGCTCGATGCCCTCGCGCTTGACCATGGCGAGTACGGTTGCCGCCTGCTCGCCGCCCATCACCGAGATGCGGGCGTTGGGCCACATCCACAGGAAGCGAGGTGAGTAGGCGCGGCCGCACATGCCGTAATTGCCGGCCCCGAACGAACCGCCGATGATGACGGTCACCTTGGGCACCCTGGCTGTCGCCACCGCCATCACCAGCTTGGCGCCGTCCTTGGCGATGCCGCCGGCCTCGTATTTCCTGCCGACCATGAAGCCGGTGATGTTCTGCAGGAAGACCAGCGGGATCTTGCGCTGGCAGCACAATTCGATGAAGTGCGCGCCTTTCAGCGCGCTCTCGGAAAACAGCACGCCATTGTTGGCGATGATGCCGACCGGCATGCCGTGGAGATGGGCAAAGCCGGTGATCAGCGTCGTGCCGTAGTTCTGCTTGAACTCATCGAATTCGGAGCCGTCGACAACGCGCGCGATCACTTCGCGCGCGTCATAGGGTTGGCGCAGATCGGTCGGGACGATGCCGTAGAGCTCATCTGCCGGATGAAGCGGCGGATGAGCTTTCTGTAAGTTCAGGCTTACAGCCTTGTTCCGATTCAGGTTCTTGATGATGCGCCGGCAAATGGCGAGCGCGTGTTCGTCGTCCAGCGCGTAGTGATCGGCGACACCGGAAAGCCTGGTGTGAACATCCGCGCCGCCCAACTCTTCGGCGCTGACGTCCTCGCCGGTGGCCGCCTTCACCAGCGGCGGTCCGCCGAGGAAGATGGTCGCCTGGTTGTGCACCATGATCGTCTCATCCGACATCGCCGGCACATAGGCGCCGCCAGCCGTGCAGGAACCCATGACGCAGGCGATCTGCGGGATGCCGGCAGCCGACATGTTGGCCTGGTTGTAAAAGATGCGGCCGAAATGCTCGCGGTCGGGAAAGACTTCGTCCTGGTTGGGCAGATTGGCGCCGCCGCTGTCGACCAGATAGACGCAAGGCAGGTTGTTCTGCAGCGCGATCTCCTGCGCGCGCAGATGCTTTTTCACCGTCAGCGGATAATAGGTGCCCCCCTTCACCGTGGCGTCGTTGACGACGACCATCACCTCTGTGCCCTCGACACGGCCGATGCCGGCGATCAGGCCGGCCGACGAAATCTCCTCGCCATACATGGACCACGCCGCGAACTGGCCGATCTCGAGGAAGGGCGAGCCGGTGTCGAGCAATTGCGCCAGGCGTTCGCGCGGCAGCAGCTTGCCACGACCGATATGGCGCTCGCGCGCCTCGTCCGAGCCGCCGCGCTCGACGGCCGCGGCCTTTTCAGCGATGTCGGCAACCAGCGCCCGCATGCGCTCGGCATTGGCGCGGAAGGTTTCGGAGGAGGGCGAAATCTGGGTCTGGAGGACAGCCACGCTACACCCCCTCCGCCATGATCTCGCGGCCGATCAGCCAGCGGCGGATTTCGCTGGTGCCGGCGCCGATCTCGTACAGCTTGGCGTCGCGCAAAAGCCGGCCGGTCGGATAGTCGTTGATATAGCCGTTGCCACCAAGCAGTTGGATGGCGTCGAGCGCCATCTGCGTCGCTCTCTCGGCGGCAAACAGCACGCAGCCGGCGGCATCCTTGCGGGTGGTCTGGCCGCGGTCGCAAGCGGCGGCGACGGCGTAGACGTAGGCGCGCGCGGCATTCAGCGCCGTATACATGTCGGCAAGCTTGCCTTGTACCAGTTGGAATTCCCCAATCGGCTGCCCGAACTGCTTGCGCTCGTGAACATAGGGGATCGCCACGTCGAGGCACGCCGCCATCAAGCCGATCGGGCCGCCGGCAAGCACGGTGCGTTCATAGTCGAGGCCAGACATCAGCACCTCGACGCCGCGTCCTTCCTCGTGCAGCACATTGTCGAACGGCACCTCGACATCCGAGAAAACCAGTTCGCCGGTGTTGGATCCCCGCATGCCGAGCTTGTCGAGTTTCTGCGCCACCGAAAATCCCGGCATCGCCTTTTCGACGATGAAGGCGGTGATGCCGCGCGATTCCCTTTCCGGGTCGGTCTTGGCGTAGACAACCAGCGTTTCGGCGTCCGGGCCGTTGGTGATCCACATCTTGGTGCCGTTGAGCACATAGCGGTCATTGCGCTTTTCGGCGCGCAATTTGAGCGACACCACGTCGGAGCCGGCGCCGGGCTCCGACATGGCGAGCGCGCCGACGTGCTCGCCCGAACACAGCGGCGGGAGGTATTTTTCCTTCTGTGCCGGCGTTGCCCAGCGGTTGATCTGGTTGACGCAGAGATTGGAGTGGGCGCCATAGGAGAGGCCGACCGATGCCGAGGCCCGCGAAATTTCCTCGACCGCGATCACATGGGCGAGATAGCCCATGCCGCTGCCGCCGAAATCGGGATCGGCGGTTATGCCGAGCAGGCCGAGCGCGCCGAGTTCTCGCCACAGATGCGCCGGGAATTCGTTCTCCCGGTCGATGTCGGCGGCGATCGGCGCGATCCTGTCCTGCGCGAAGCGCCGGACAAGGTCGCGCAGGGCCTCGACGTCCTCGTCATGTCCGAAGCTGAGCGTGTTCGTGTACATGCCGTTCCTCCTGCCGCATGCCCCCCGAAAATCGACTTCGACTTTCGGCAAGGATCATGCGCGAAATTAAAGTGCTACAGCATACTTTGCGCATCCGAAGGGACGCGCGGCGCTGTAGTATCGGTAGCCATCCTCGCGCCGACCAGGCGCATTGTCATCGAAAGGTATGTCTCCGTGACCTCGGCGATGGACAATCGCTCGCCGGGCCGGAACCAGACAATGACGCCGGTCATCATCTGGATCAGCGCCATGGCTGTCAGGCCGGTATCCTCGATGCTGAAAATACCAGCCTCTGCGCCGTCGCGCAGGATCGAACGCAGTTCCTTTTCGTAGGCCGTGCGCATGCGCAGGATCTGTGTCAGCCTGTCGGGCGACAGGCTGCGCAATTCCATGTTCGACACATGCGTAGCGTGGCGGCGCCCGATATGAAAGGCGATGTGGTTGCGCACGTAGGCGGCAAGCCGCCGCGCCGGATCCGCGCCGGCCGGCCTGGAGTGCTCCCATGCTTCGCGAAGCCCTTGCATATGGTCGCGCATCAGCGTGAACAGCAGGTCTTCCTTGGTCGGGAAATAGCGGTAGAGCGCGGCTGCCTGCACGCCCACCTCGGCGGCCAACTGACGCATCGACATCGCTTCATAGCCGTAGCGCGCAATCAGGTTGACCGCCGCCTCGCGGACTGCCGCTTCGGTTCGCTCGCCGTCTGATCCTGTGGTGCGTGCCATCATCGCCTCGTTGACCGCAAATAATAAAACGAACGTTCAATTAATTCAAAGGCGGAGAAATCCGTCTACGTCATGATCCTGAAATCTTCAGGCGTGGTCCAGGTCTCCAACTCGTCCAGATCGATCCGCGAGACCGCAGCGCCAGGCGGGCCTTGCCGAAGCCGTTCGATCATGGCCGCGACAGCCGTGTCGGCGCCGGTAAGCCATGCCGTAACCGAGCCGTCTCTTTCGTTGCGCACCCAGCCCAGCAGCTTGAGCCTTGTCGCTTCGCCTCGCGCCCAGATCCTGTAGCCGACGCCTTGGACCTTCCCATATACGCGCGCCTGCACTGCCCTTTTCCGGTCACTCATGGCTCGCTCCCTTGCATAGAGTCTGGCGCAGCGCCGAACGAAGGCAACTGGCTTGAGGTCTATCCAGTCGAGAACCTGGATTCTTTGCGGAAAATGGATGACTAGATCTAGTAAATAGTTGACTAAGTCAATTTGATAGCGATCATCTCTGTGGCCTGGTAATTTAACGGGAGGCAGCTGGCATGTGCGATCGGAATGGCTTGGTCCGCGATATCCGCCACTTCACCGGTTCTATACCGGCCTGATCGGGTTGCTCGCCGAGACGTTGATGCACAGCGCCTATACCCTGACCGAGGCGCGGGTGCTGTTCGAGCTCGGCCACCGCCCTCGCCATAGCGCCACCAATCCCGGCGGCAAGACAGGTTTTCTGGCGCGAGCGTTTCGGCTCGATGTCGAACCGGTGGCCTCCGCGGTCGCCCGGGACCTCCAGGTGGATCCTGCCTATGTCGCGAGAATCCTTCGCAAATTCTCTGCCGTCGGCCTGACTGAAATGTGCACCGGTCCCGCGCCCCTGCGGCCGCGCGTCCTATCGCTCACCGCGCGCGGCCAGACCGCGCTTGCAGCCCTTCATGCGGCCACGGATCGTGATCTTGCCCGCCTGACCGCGGGGCTGAATGACAGGGAAGCCGCGGAGTTGTCTGATGTGCTGACGCGTGTCAGGCATCTGCTCGGCGCAGCAATGCCTCCCGAGCGCCGTGAAGCGCCCTAGTTTCCGCGCACCGCTGCCAATGCGCCGGGCAATTCCTCGGCGAAGATATCCAGTTCGTGGTCGAGACCGACACTGACGCGGATGCAGCGGTCGAGCCCTGGCGCCATCGGCTTGCGGATGAAGACGTCGCGCGACAACAATCCCTGCAGCACTTTCAGAGCGAAAGCGCCGTCATGGCCGCAATCGATGGTGACGAAATTGGTCGCCGAGGTGAGCGGCTTCAACCCATTCTGTTCGGCAATATCAGCGATGCGCCGCCGTCCGGCGGCCACCCGGGCCACCACCGTCTCGAGATAGGCCTGATCGGCGAGCGCCTCGACGCCGGCGATCTGCGCCATGCGGCTGACGCCGTAGTGGTTGCGGATCTTCTCGAAGTCGCTGATCACTTGCGTCTCGGCCAACGCATAGCCGCACCGTATGCCGGCAAGTCCGTAGGCCTTCGAAAAGGTTCGCATGCGGATGACGTTTGGCCGCGAGATGTCGATCGGCGGCAGGGCCGAGGCCGGTCCCAGTTCGCCATAGGCCTCGTCGAGCACCAGCATGGTGGTTTCCGGCAAGGCTTGTATGAAGCCGGTGACCTCGTCCGCTTCCCACCAGCTGCCCATCGGATTGTCCGGGTTGGACAGATAGACCAGCGGCGCCTTCTCCCTGACGACCGCCGCGAGCAGACCGTCCAGGCTTTCGCGATCGTTCTCGTAAGGGACGGTCACCAGCCGGCCGCCGACACCGGCAATATGGAAGTTGAAGGTCGGATAGGCGCCGAGCGAGGTGACCACCGCATCGCTAGGCGCCACATACATGCGCGCCACCAGGCTGAGCAGGCCGTCGATGCCTTCGCCGACAACGACGTTCTCGACCGCAACATTGTGCTGAGCGGCCGCCGCGACTTTCAAATCGTAATTGTCCGGGTCACAATACATCCACTGGTCGCGCGCGACACTCTCCATGCGGGCGATGACGCGCGGCGAGGGGCCAAAGCTGCTTTCATTGGCACCGATGCGGGCACGGAAAGCGCGCCCGCGCTCACGCTCCTGCGCTTCGGGGCCGACAAACGGCACCGTCGACGGGAGTGCGGCGATGAGCGGCGAGAGGGCAGGGCGCAGAGGCATGTCGAAAGCTCGCTTGGAAGGAGCCTTCTTGCTAGCGCGCGCCACCGGCCGGTGCAAGCTGCGCGATAGAGCATCGCTGTAAATGCAAAAGACCCGGCGGCGCCCGCCGGGCTCCGATTTCAATAAGCCGAAATGTTTTAGAACGAGCGCTGAAAGCGGAGAATGCCGCCGATATTGCTCTTCTTCTCGGCGCCGTCCCAGGCCCGCGTCAGATGATCGCTACCGACGTTCTGATAGTCGACTTCGGCCGTGACCGTAAAGCCGGGAACAACGTCATGGGCGATGCGCGCGGCGATGCCGAGGTTCTTCCAGCGTCATACGAAACCTGAGCGTTGAACGAGATCCTGTCGTTGAAGGTGCCGCCGCCCCAAACTGCCCAGTTGCCGTCCCAATGCTTGTAGAAGCCGCGGCCGCCAGCCGGAAATCATGGCAGGGCCTGGAGTCGACAGCCAGGGCATTGCCGCAGAACCGCCGCACCTGGGAAGGCAGCGGCTCGGTACGCCGTTATTTTTCCATATAATGACGCGGGCTTGTTGATTGTGCCGGCGCTTTTCTTTATCCAGCGGCTCAACGGAGAGGTGGCCGAGTGGTCGAAGGCGCTCCCCTGCTAAGGGAGTAGAGGTCAAAAGCTTCTCGTGGGTTCGAATCCCATCCTCTCCGCCATGGCCCGCAGACCTCGGTTGGTCTTGGGCTTATCTTGGGTTTTTCCGCGCCTCTGCTTGATCTAGAAAGAGCGCGATGTCGGTGGGCAGGTTGCCGGTCTCCAGGAAGGGGGCGTGGCCATGATCTGGAACGGTGATTGTCCTGGTGCCGGGATGACGCTTTCGCATCTCCTCCAGCGTTTCCTGCGACAATAGCCTAGAATTGGCGCCGCGTATGACGAGCAGTGGTATGGCCGCCAACGCATCGAACTGCTGCCAGAGAGGCGGCAATGGTTGCGACAGGTCGAGATTGGCAACCGTGTCGATAAGCGTCGAATCGAAATCGGGCAGCAGCCCTTGATTCGTCTCGCGATAGATCGCGCGCACCATTCGTTCCCAGTCGGCATCGGCGAGGGCTGGAAAATCCTGGCCGTGAACGCTGCGCTGGGCAGCCATCGCCTCGGCGAGGGTTTTCGGCTTCGGTGCGCGTTCGAGATAGGACTGGATGTGAGCGAGACCCGCGGGTTCGATCACTGGCCCGATGTCGTTGAGCACGATGGCTTTCAGCGCCGCCGGATGCATCGCGCCAAGCACATGGATGATCAGCCCGCCGCGCGAGGTGCCGATGAAGGCCGCCTGTTCGATGCCGAGCGCCGCCAGGCCGGCAAGGACGTCGCCGGCTTCGATGCCGACATTATAGTGGCTGACATCGGGATCGTAGGCCGACTGCCCGCGTCCGCGGTAGTCGAAAGCGACGACCTTGCGCGCAAGGGCGGATCGCGTCGAGAGATGGAGCGCAAGCTCGTGAAAATCCCGCGCGTTGCGCGTCAAGCCAGGCAGACAGACGACCGGCCAATGTGCGGAATTCGCTTCGCCATAGACGCGCGCGTGAAGTCTCAGCCCATCCGGCGCCGCATAGAAGAAGTCGGAGAAATCTGGATTGCTCGACATGGGACGGGCTCTTTAGCCGAAGGATCGTCCACGACTGCTACAGACGGAGCGCCGGAGGGTCAAACGGGAAAGGCTCCTCTTTTTCCTCGCAAGGCGAGGGCAAGAGCGCTCAGCCGCGCCCGTTCACGAGATCGCCGACGATGTCGTACTTGCCGGAAATACGCATTTTGTAGACCTCGTAATTCTCCATCACGCGCTGCACGTAACTTCTTGTTTCCGTGTAGGGTATCCGCTCGATCCAGTCCACCACCGCATCGATGTCCTTGCCGCGCGGGTCACCGTATTTCGCCACCCACTGGCTGGCTCGGGTCGGGCCGGCATTGTAGCCCGCGAAGGTCAATACGTACGAGCCATTGAAGCGATCGAGCTGTTCGCCGAGGAACGCCGAACCAAGCGTTGCATTGTAGCCGGCGTCGGTAGTCAGCCTGGTCTGCGAAAACTGTAATCCGGCCTTCTTCGCCAATTGCTTGGCGGTTCCCGGCATCAGCTGCAGCAGTCCGCGTGCGCCGGCACTGGATACGGCGCCGATATTGAATTCGCTTTCCTGGCGGGCGATCGCATAGGCCAGCGCCTTGCCCGAACCGGAAATATTGGCCGAATCGGGGATGACGCCGAGCGGATGCGACAGCGCGCCGACATCGATGCCGCGCGCCCCGGCGATCTTGCCGATTTTCAGCGCCATGAAATGGTTGTCCTGCTTTTCGGCAAGGACAGCGAGCAGCGCCAGTTCACCCCGGCTGGTCAACTGCCCGGCAAGGTCGCGATAGAGCGTTTCGGCATAACGGTCGTAGCCTGCCTCCTGCAGGCGCTTGATGGCCGAGACGGCCTCGCGGCCGGCAAAGTTCTGCCGGTCGGCGGCACTTGGCTGGGGATAGACGATGTTGAGCGCCTGCCGGCCGACGCGTTCGGCGGCTAGCTGGCCGTAAAACGTCGTGCCGTAGGTCGCCGCACACCCAAAATAGTCCTTGGCATTGCCGGGGCCACCGACTTCCGCCGCGCGGCCGAGCCAGTAGTAGGCGCGCGACAGGGTCATCGGCCCTTGGGCAAGGTCGGCGATACGCGCGAAATGCGTCGCCGCGAGCTTGGGATCGTTCAGGCCGCGCAGCGCATACCAGCCGGCATGGAATTCGGCTTCCGCCGCATTGGCCGCGCTTTCGGCGGCATGCGTGGCGACTATTTTGTAGGCGGTCTTCATGTCGCCCTGGTCGACCAGTTCGCGCGACAGCACCCGGCGTTCGACCCACCAGGCATCCGGATCGACCAGGGACTCCCGGTCTGCCGGCGCTTTCATGACAATTGCCGCGGCGCCCGCAAAATCCTTCTGCTTGCGCAGATATTCAGCCTGCGCGAAGAAATAGCCGGCCGAGCGTTGCGCCACCGGCACGGTCTTCAATAGTTTGGCAGCATTCTTGTCGCCCTTGTCGGCCGCCGCCCAGGCGTCGGCAAGCTGCTGGGCGCCGGCGAGGCCAGCGACACGCAAGGCGGAATTCACCCGGTCGGCATAGAACATGCGCTCCATGCGAAAACGGTGATCGGCGGCGGGAACAAGGCTGCCGAACTCCTTGATCAGAGCCGTCTCGTCCTTGGCTTCCAGGATCGCGGTGCGCCAGAACGGCGACAGCACCGATCGCGCCGCCTTGGCGTTGCCGGACGACACATAGGCGCGCGCGAGAACCATCACGCCTTCGACTGTCTGCGGCTGGCTGCCGTCGAATGCCTTGACGACGACATCCGCCGCCGGGTTCTCGCGATAGAGTGCGCGCTCGCTGTTCTTGCGCAATGCAACGGTGCCCGGCCAGTTGGGCAGCATCTTCGCGGCCGTGGCGATGTCGCCGCTCGGAACCTTGTCGCCCCCGTAGAGCGCGATCGCCCAGGCCAATATGTGCTGGTCGAGCGATTGTGCGGGTAGCGCATCGCGCACACCGCGCGCGCCGGGAATATCGCCAGCCGCCAGCGCATCCAGTCCGCTTTTCAGGAGCCTGACGGCGGGTGAAGGGTCCTGTTGCGCCTTGTCCTGTACACCAGGCATCGGGATGACCGAGGTGACCCGCACATCGACGCTGCCGCTGATCGCCACGCCGGGCATCAGCGCGGCGATGGCGCCAAGAAGCGCGAACAGGTGGGGCCGACTGGGCGGCATGATTTCGTGTCTTTCCTTAATCCAGCATTTTACCTGCGGGCGAAGAAGCCTTGAAGCCTAAGCTTAGGTCGTGAAAGGCTCGTAAACAAAGGGTTATCGAGGCCGTTCGAATTACGCCTGCTGGCACCATGGCAATGCTTGCCGCGCAACAATGTCGAGACTATGGTACGCCGCTTCGCTTTCGGTTAGAAGGCGCGCACGACAAAACACCGATGCATGTCGCCCAAAAGTGGATACCGGTTTTGGGGCAGCGACATGCATAACCGACAAAGTGCATGTCGCCCAAAAGTGGATACCGGTTTTGGGACCACGACATGCATAACCGACAAAGTGCATGTCGCCCAAAAGTGGATACCGGTTTTGGGACCACGACATGCGTGAACCAAGAAGTCCCAAGGAGTTGGACGACATGCTGAGAGGCTCGCTTACTGCGCTCGTGACACCGTTCGAAAAGAGCGGGCGTTTCGACGAGAAAGCCTTTCGCGCGTTCGTCGAATGGCAGCTTGGCGAAGGCACCACGGGCCTTGTCCCGGTAGGCACCACCGGCGAATCCCCGACGCTGTCGCATGACGAGCACCGCCATGTCGTCAAGGTTTGCATCGAGGTGGCCAAGGGCAGGGCGCCTGTCGTCGCCGGCGCTGGCTCCAATAACACCGTGGAAGCGGTAGGTTTGGTGCAATATGCCGAAAAGGCCGGTGCCGATGCAGCCCTGGTCGTCACGCCCTACTACAACAAGCCGACGCAGCGCGGCCTCTACGAGCATTTCGCCGCCGTCGCCAGGGCGACCAAGCTGCCGATCATCATCTACAACATCCCGCCGCGCTCGGTGATCGACATGACGCCGGAAACGATGGGCCGGCTGGCGCACGACTTCAAGAACATCGTCGGCGTCAAGGATGCGACCGGCAAGGTCGAGCGCGTGTCCGAGCAGCGCATGACCTGCGGCAAGGATTTCATCCAGCTTTCCGGCGAGGATGCCTCAGCACTCGGCTTCAACGCACATGGCGGCGTCGGCTGCATTTCGGTGACCTCGAACGTTGCGCCAAGGCTGTGCGCCGAGTTCCAGGAAGCGACGCTCTCCGGCGACAGTGCCAAGGCGCTGGAGCTGCAGGACCGCTTGCTGCCGCTGCACAAGGCGATCTTCATCGAGCCCGGCGTGTCCGGCGCCAAATACGCGTTGTCGAAGCTGGGCAAGGTCGAGAACGTCGTGCGTTCGCCGCTGGTCACCATCGAGCAGTCGACGGCCGAAAAGATCGATGCGGCCATGAAGCACGCCGGCTTGATTAATTAACGAGTCCGTTTGGAACCTCTACTCCTGCGGCCATCTGAAGGCGCCACCTGCGCTTCCGGTGCTCGCGTACTATATGTACGCTCCGCTCCGGTTCCGCGCGTGGCCCCGAAAGCACTTCGCTTTCGGAAAGGACCGTGCGCAAAGTCGGATAGAGCGTCCTTTGCGCGTTAAAAACGCGCGGCGCTCTAGTAGCACCATCATCTGACTCGCAGGAGCGAGTTTCGAAACGGATTCTAGACGTTATGAACCAAGTCAGAAAAGCCGATCCCAACAACAAGACCGTTGCGGAAAACCGCAAGGCGCGGTTTTCCTATGAAGTGCTCGACACGATCGAGACAGGCCTGGTGCTGACCGGAACCGAGGTCAAGTCGCTGCGCCAGGGCCAGGCCAACATCCAGGACAGCTATGCCTCGGTCGAAGGCGGCGAGATCTGGCTGATCAATTCCTATCTGCCGGAATACCTGCAGGCCAATCGCTTCAACCACGAGCCGCGCCGGCGCCGCAAACTGCTGCTCAACAAGCGCGAGATGGCAAAACTATCGCAGAGCGTCGATCGCGAAGGCATGACGCTGGTGCCGCTGAAAATCTATTTCAACGACCAAGGGCGCGCCAAGCTGCTGCTTGCAGTTGGCCGCGGCAAGAAACTGCATGACAAGCGCGAGACCGAGAAGCAACGCGACTGGTCGCGCGAAAAGGGGCGGCTGCTCAAGGAACGTGGGTGATCAGGTGACAGCCTGAAAAAAGCCAACGATCGGGCTTCAAGGTCGAACAACGGCAAGTCCTACAGGGGATGGTCTTGAAGAAGCGGATTGTTCTCCGGGGCGTGGCCAGTCTTGCCCTGGCATGCGTCGTTGTGGTGGGCGCCGTGGTCTATTTCCACACCTACTCCCCCGACCGAGGCGAATATCCGGTCCGGGGCATCGACGTCTCCCATCATCAGGGCAAGATCGACTGGCGGCGTGTTGCCGCCGATGATGTGGCTTTCGCCGTCATCAAGGCGACTGAAGGCGGCGACCATGTCGATAATGCCTTCGCCGGCAATCTGCGCGAGGCCCGCGCCGCCGGGCTCGCCGTCGGCGCCTATCATTTCTTCACCTTCTGCCGGCCGGGCGCCGACCAGGCCAGGAATTTTATCTCGGTGGTGCCGCACGATCAGCCATTGCTGCCGCCGGTGGTCGACATCGAGTTCGGGGGCAACTGTCCGCAGCGCCTGTCGCCCGAGCAACTGAATGCCGAACTGGAGGCTTTCCTCGGACCCGTCGAGGCTGCCTTCGGCAAGCCGGCGATCATCTATCTGACGGATGAAGCCGAGGCTGCCTATGCCGGGCAAATCGCCGCTCGTCCACTCTGGCTGCGCTCGCTCCTCATGGAGCCGGACCGCCGTGACTGGATTTACTGGCAGTACCACAACATGGGGCGCGTGGACGGCATAGAGGGGGACGTCGACCTGAACGTTTTGCAGGGTGGGCCGGAGAAACTGGCGGCGCTGCTTGCCTCCGCACCTTGACGGACAGACCCGATCCGATGCCGGCCGGTTCTTCGGAAGCCTGCCATGCCGCTGAAACCATTCACGATCCAACTGATGTCGGGACAGCCAGATTTTCCCTGGTGCTGCGTCGACCCGTCGCCGAATAACCCATCCCGGCGGCCATGATGGCGATGGCCACGCATTGGATCGCCAGCGGGGTCTCGCCAAGAACGATCATGCCGACCATCACGGTGGCGATCGGCACACCCGGCAGGAACAGCGATGCAGCCTGCGAGCCCAATCGGTCGACAATGTAAGTGTAGAGGAACATTGCGGCAGCGCCCGCGAGAAGACCTTGAATGACGATCTGGCTGGCGATTTCGGCGCCTGCGGCGGCATGGAGGCCGCTTGGTGCCAACAGGCAGAGAAGCGGCAGCGGCAGGCACGACAAGATCACGACGGTCGCGGTTGCGGTGACGGGTTCGACGCGCCATCGCTGCACAAGAGCCGCATAGGCGGAAAACATCGCGCCCGATCCGATGAACAGCAGATCGCCGAAGAGGACGTCGCCGGCACCGCTGCGCGCCGGCGCGATGAACAGCAGCAGCCCAGCGATGATCGTGACGACACCGATGACCCGCTGCCGCGAAGCACTTTCCCTGAACAAGGACAGCAGGAATGAGAAGAACACGATCGAGGCCGGGCAAAGTGCCGCGCCATGGGCGGCGGGCGCATAGGTCAGGCCCCAGTTGATGATGAGTGGGTAGGGCAAACCGGCCAGTGCCGCCAACGTCAGTCCACGTCGCCAGCCCAGCGCCTTCAGGGTCGCCAGGCCGCGCCACCAGACGATCGGCAGGAACACCACGCCGGCACCGGCAAAGCGCAGGCTGGCCATGTCGGTGGGCGTCAGATGCTCCCTGAGGCTGAAGCGGGCGGCGACGAACTGCGCCGCATAGATGGCGATCATGACGAGGCCGGCGATCACCGCCAGTCTTGTGTTTGCCGTGTCTCGTCCGTCCGCCATGTCAGTTCTGCCGTCATATTTTGTCGCCAGGAGGAGATAGCCCCAACCTCGCGACGAAGCGCAGCCTATTGCCGAAATGGCCCCGACGAAATACGCTGTTTTTCGCAACTTCAAGTGTAATTCACGCAAAAGAGGTGGCTTGAACGTGAATTCTGAATCTGGCGACCTGGACGCCATCGACCGCACTCTTCTGCGACTGCTGCAGGAAGATGGACGCCGCACCACGCTTGACCTGGCCGCGCGCGTCGGCCTGTCGCCTACCGGCGCCAGCCAGCGCGTGAAGCGCCTGTTCCGCGACGGGTTCATCACAGCCGTCAGAGCGGTGCTCAATCCGGCAAAGATTGGCCGCGGCATGCTTGTTTTCATCGAGGTGCGGCTCGATCACACGGCCCCGCATATCTTTGACCGCTTCGCAGAGGCAGTCGCAAAGGCGCCCGAGGTTCTGGAATGCCACATGGTCGTCGGCGGCTTCGACTATCTCGTGAAGGCGCGCATTGCCGAGATGGCTGACTATCAGGACTTTCTCAAACGCGTCATCCTGCCCCTGCCGGGAGTGAAGGAAACGCATACTTATGCATCCATCGGCGACGTGAAACCGGATGCCCTGCTGCCGGTGTGAGCAGGCACGGGATACCGCCCGGTGTCCGATCCTCAATTCTTCAGGAATGCCTCGATCTCGCTGAACACCCTGACGAACATGTCTTCGGTCAACACGCCGGTATTGGTGTTGTAACGTGAGCAATGATAGCTCGAAAACAGCGTAATGCCGCCGGCCGGCAATTGCCCGCCATGTTTGAACGGGTAGGCGGCGACGCGCCCGCCCAATGCCCGTACGGTTGACTGGTGCGCGATCGATCCCAGCGCGAGCACGGCGCGCAGGTTGGGAAAGCGAGCGATCGTCGGCACCAAAAATGTCCGGCATGTGGCGATCTCTGCACCCACCGGCTTGTTCTCCGGCGGCACGCAGCGCACCGCGTTGGTGATCGCCGTGCCGACGAGCTCCAGCCCATCATCGGGCCGCGCCTTGAACTCGCCGCGTGCGAAGCCGTGGGCAATCAGCGTCGAGTAGAGCAGGTCGCCCGCATAGTCACCGGTGAACGGGCGCCCGGTGCGGTTGGCGCCGCGCAAGCCAGGCGCCAGACCGACGATCAGAAGCCGGACGGTATCTTCGCCGCCCAATGGCAGGAAGGTCGGCACCGGCGCGTTGAACCAGGACGGCTCGCGCTGCCGCCATTCGGCGATGAAGTCATGCAACCGCTGGCAGAGAGGGCAGTCGCGGCTGGGTTCGGAAGCGGGGAGGGCGGTCAAGTCGACCGGCCTCAGTAGTCGTCCTCATCGACTTCAGCCGGTTCGGGCCGCCTTACGGGCCGCTCCGAGGGATCGCGACCGACTTCGTTCTTCAGCGTCGCCAGGTCGATGAAATGGTCCGCCTGGCGGCGCAGGTCATCTGAGATCATCGGCGGCTGCGAGGCCATGGTCGAGACGATCGACACCTTTCGGCCACGCCGTTGCAGCGCCTCGACCAGCGTGCGGAAATCGCCGTCTCCGGAGAATATGACATAGTGGTCGACAACGTCGGCGAGTTCCAGTGCATCGACGGTGAGCTCGATGTCCATATTGCCCTTGATCTTGCGGCGGCCGGTCGAGTCGGTGAATTCCTTGGCCGGCTTGGTCACCACCTTGAAGCCGTTATAGTCGAGCCAGTCGATCAGCGGCCGGATCGAGGAGTATTCCTGGTCCTCCACCAGCGCGGTGTAATAATAGGCGCGCAGCAGGTAACCGCGCTTGTGGAAGCTCGCCAAAAGCTTGCGATAGTCGATGTCGAACCCGAGCGCGCGTGAGGTGGCGTAGAGATTGGCGCCGTCGATGAACAGGGCGATTTTTTCACGGGGATCGAACATGGAAATAGTCCTTTTCGAAATAACGGCCGTCTAACGAAATGCGGTAGCGACGAGCGGTCAGGTCCATAATAAACCGGCCGACCTTGGACCAACCGAGATAACGCCAGTTTGGTGGCAATCCAAGGGCGCGTGGCGCACTGCAAGCAATTGTGATCGCGGCGCCGAACCGTGGACGCGGGCTGCCCTGTGGGCACGCATTGCCATGATGCTTGTATTTTGGTGCTGTTCGGGTTATGGACCGCGCCTGTTTTCCATTACATCCAGGCATGAAAGGGGCAATCCATGGCCCGCGTAACCGTTGAAGATTGCATCGACAAGGTCGACAACCGCTTCGAGCTGGTGCTTCTGGCCGGCCACCGCGCTCGTCAGATCAGCCAGGGAGCGCAGATCACCGTGCCGCGCGACAACGACAAGAACCCGGTCATCGCGCTGCGCGAGATTGCCGACGAGACGCTGTCGCCCGACGATCTCAAGGAAGATCTGATCCATTCGCTGCAGAAGCATGTCGAGGTCGACGAGCCCGAAGCCGATGGCGAAGTGATCGCCGACCAGACTGGCGGTGCTGTTGCCGCCGCCGATGCGGACGACACCGAGGACAACGTCACCTTCGATCGCATGACCGAGGAAGACCTGCTGGCCGGCATCGAAGGTCTGGTTCCCCCGGAAAAGAGCGACGACTACTAAGAGCTTTTGATAATTCTACCCAGCCGGCCGCCTAGCGCAGTTTTCTGCGCTTCCGGTGCTCACGGACCCAAATGTCCGCTCCGCTCCGGTTCTCGAAAACTACGCTATCCGGCTCGGCTGAGCGAATTCTGAAAAGCCCTTTGGAATTGGCTGGAACAATCTTCCGGCACTTCCGTCCCGGCGGTTTCGTGGCTATCTATGACATGCGCCGTACAGCAGTGCGGCGCATGATTCATTTCATCGCCGAGAGATTCCGCCCATGATGCGTCAGTATGAGCTTGTCGAGCGCGTCCAGCGCTACAAGCCTGACGTCAACGAGGCGTTGCTCAACAAGGCCTACGTCTACGCCATGCAGAAGCATGGCCACCAGAAGCGCGCTTCCGGCGACCCCTATTTCTCGCATCCGCTCGAAGTCGCAGCCATCCTCACCGAAATGCATATGGATGAGGCCACGATCGCCGTCGCCCTGCTGCACGACACCATCGAGGACACCACGGCGACCAGGGCCGAGATCGATGAGCTGTTCGGTCCAGAAATGGGCAAGCTGGTCGAAGGCCTGACCAAGCTGAAGAAGCTCGACCTCGTGTCGAAGAAGGCGGAGCAGGCGGAAAACCTGCGCAAGCTTCTGCTGGCGATCTCGGAAGATGTCCGCGTGCTCCTCGTCAAGCTCGCCGACCGCCTGCACAACATGCGCACCCTCGACCATATGCCGGAGGCCAAGCGCCTGCGCATCGCCGAGGAAACGATGGACATCTATGCGCCCTTGGCCGGGCGCATGGGCATGCAAGGTATGCGCGAGGAGCTGGAGGAGATAGCCTTCCGCTTCATCAATCCGGAAGCCTATCGCGCCGTTACCGCCCGGCTCGCCGAAATCTTCGAGCGCAACAAGGATGTGTTGTCCGAGATCGAGAAGGCTCTTTCGGGCCTGTTCGAGAAACACGCCATCAAGGCCGGCGTCAAAAGCCGCCAGAAGAAGCCGTGGTCGGTGTTCCGCAAGATGGAGGCCAAGGCGCTGTCCTTCGAGCAATTGTCGGACATTTTCGGCTTCCGCGTCGTGGTCGACTCCGTCGAAGACTGCTATCGCGCGCTGGGGGCCATCCACACCACCTGGTCGATGGTGCCCGGCCGTTTCAAGGATTACATCTCGACGCCGAAACAGAACGACTACCGTTCGATCCACACCACCATCGTCGGTCCTTCGCGCCAGCGCGTCGAGCTGCAGATACGCACCCGCGAGATGAACAAGATCGCTGAATATGGCGTCGCCGCCCATTCGATCTACAAGGACACCGGGGGCAAGACGAACGGCGCCGTGCACGCGATCTCGAAGGAGACCAATGCCTATGCCTGGCTGCGGCGCACCATCGAGCAGCTGGCAGAGGGCGACAACCCGGAAGATTTCCTCGAGAACACCAAGCTGGAGCTGTTCCAGGACCAGGTGTTCTGCTTCACGCCGAAGGGCATGCTGATTGCCTTGCCGCGCGGCGCCACGCCGATCGATTTCGCCTATGCCGTCCACACCGATGTCGGCGATACCTGCGTCGGCGCCAAGGTCAACGGCCGCATCATGCCGCTGATGACGGAACTGAAGAATGGCGACGAGGTCGAGATCATCCGCTCCAAGGCGCAGGTGCCGCCGGCCGCGTGGGAATCGGTCGTCGTCACCGGCAAGGCGCGCGCCGCCATCCGCCGCGCTACCAAGAATGCGATCCGCAAGCAGTATTCCGGCCTTGGCGCGCGTATTCTGGAGCGTGCCTTCGAACGAGCCGGCAAGACCTTCACCAAGGAAAGCCTGAAGCCCGTCCTGCACCGGTTGGCGCGCAAGGACATCGAGGATGTGCTGGCGTCCGTCGGTCGCGGCGAACTGGCTTCCACCGATGTCATGAAGGCGGTCTTCCCTGACTACAAGGACGAGCGCGTCACCCCCGCGGCTCCCAAACAGCGCGAGGAGGGCTGGTCGAAGATCCGCAACGCCGCCGGCATGCTGTTCCAGATTCCGGGCCGGGCCGCGCGCAAGGACAAGGACCAGCCAGGCGCCGGCGCGGTGCCGATCCGTGGTGTGCGCGGCGACCTGCCGGTGCGCTTCGCGCCGGAAGGCGCGGTCCCTGGCGACCGTATCGTCGGCATCGTCCAGCCGGGCACCGGCATCACCATTTACCCGATCCAGTCGCCGGCGCTGCAGGCTTTCGATGACCAGCCGGAGCGCTGGATCGACGTACGTTGGGACATCGACGAACGCACCAAGGAACGGTTTCCCGCGCGCGTCTCGGTCACCGCCATCAACGCGCCGGGCTCGCTTGCCGACATCGCCCAGGTCGTTGCCTCCAACGACGCCAACATCCATACGCTGTCGATGGTGCGCACCGCGCCCGATTTCACCGAAATGCTGATCGATCTCGAAGTCTGGGACCTGAAGCATCTCAACCGGCTGCTGTCGCAGCTCAAGGACAATTCGAGCGTCAGCGATGCGCGGCGCGTCAATGGCTAGCGATAGCCGACCATGGGGGACGAGATGAATACCGACGAAGTGCTGGGCATATTCCGTGAGGCTGGCGCTGTTCTGGAGGGTCATTTCATCCTCACGTCGGGCCTGCGCAGTCCAGTCTTCCTGCAGAAGGCACGGGTGTTCATGCATGCCGACAAGACCGAGCGGCTGTGCAAGGCGCTGGCCGAGAAGATCCGCGCCGCGATCAAAGGCAAGATCGACTATATCGTCGGGCCGGCGATCGGCGGGCTGATCCCGGCTTACGAAACTTCGCGCCACCTTGGCGTGCCGGCGATCTGGGTGGAGCGGGAAGGGGGCGAGTTCCGCCTGCGGCGCTTCGAGATTGACCGAGGCGCGCGCGTCGTCATCGTCGAGGACATCGTCACCACCGGATTGTCGATCCGCGAAACCATCGATTGCCTGCGCGCCCTTGGTGCAGAGGTGGTCGCGGCCGCCTGCATCATCGACCGATCGGCCGGCAAGACCCATGTCGGCGTGCCGCTGATCGCGCTTGCCGAATATGAGGTCCCAGCCTATCCGCCGGACAGGTTGCCGCCGGAGCTTGCCGCCATCCCGGCCATCAAGCCGGGCAGCCGCAACATCTGAGGAGGTCGCATTGATCGTCGGTATCGATCATTTCGTGCTGACGGTGGTGTCGCTCGACGCGACCTGCGCCTTTTATCAGCGCGTGCTGGGCTTCGAACGCGTCGACACGCCGGGCCGGCCGACGGCACTTGCCTTCGGCAACCAGAAGATCAATGTCCACGAGATCAGCCGCACCTTCGAGCCGAAGGCGAAGTCGCCGACGCCCGGATCCGGTGACTTCTGCCTGATCACCGACCGGCCGCTCGATGAATTCCTTGCCGGCCTCGAAGCCAATCACGTAATGGTGGAACTCGGGCCGGTCGAACGCATCGGCGCGCAGGGGCCGATGATGTCGGTCTACTTCCGCGATCCGGATGGCAACCTTGTCGAAGTCAGCCAGTACCCGCGGTAGCATATCGATCATCGGCTGCGACAATTAGCCGAAACCACTTCTCAAATTCGCCGCGATTGTCCGATGTTGGAGGAGACGGACCTTACCCGAATTTGGCGGTGCGGCCGCTGCGCGGACGGCCTCCAGTTGTTGTCGGGGTTGCGGATGGCTATATCAAAGTCGCGATTGCCTTCTGGCGACCGTAAAGCGCAAGATGTGGTGGTCGAAGTCCGGCTGGAAACAGCGGGCCTGTAAGCTGTGAATTGTCGGGAATAGGAAGAGAGTGCTTTTTCGTCGCCGCAAACCTGATGGTCTTTTCGAGCGGGTGCGCACCTATCTGTGGCCGCGCCGTTCGTTTTCGCGCTCGCTTCAATATTTCTCCAAGCGCATCCTGCGGCTGAAGGCCACCCCGCATGCGGTGGCGGCTGGCGTCGCGGCAGGTGTCTTTGCTTCGTTCTTCCCCGTTGGTTTCCACTTCATCATCGCCGCCGTTCTGTGTTGGGTGATCGCCGGCAATCTGGTGGCAGCGGCTCTCGGAGCCGTGTTTTTCGGCAATCCGCTGACCTTTCCGCTCTTGTGGGGCGCGTCCTGGGAAACCGGCAAGCTCATCTTGCGCGATCGCCTGCCTACGCATGGCCCGCCGGCGCATCTGGGCGAAATGATGCACAAGCTTTCCTTCGCCAAACTATGGCATCCCGTACTGGAGCCGATGCTGATCGGGGCGGTGCCGCTCGGGCTCGTGTTCGGCCTGGTATTCTACGGCATCACGCGCTGGGGCATGAATGTCTTCCGCGAACAGAGGCGCAAGCGGCTGGCAGAGCGCGCGAGACGCCGTGAGCATTCGCCTCATCCCGGCGGAAGCATCGGTTCCGCCACCCAATGATCATCGGCATCGGCAGCGACCTGATCGACATCACACGCATCGAGAAATCGCTTGAGCGTCATGGCCAGCGCTTCATCCAGAGGATCTACACCGAGGTGGAGCAGGCGCGTTCGGAGAACCGGCGCGCCCGCGCGGCTTCCTACGCCAAGCGCTTTGCCGCCAAGGAGGCTTGCGCCAAGGCACTGGGCACCGGTCTGGCGCAAGGGGTCTTCTGGCGTGACATGGGTGTCGTCAACCTGCCCAGCGGTGCGCCGACGATGGCGCTGACCGGCGGAGCGCTGGCGCGGCTGGAAAAGATCCTGCCGCAAGGTCATCGGGCAGCGATCCACCTCACCATCACGGATGATTTCCCGCTCGCTCAAGCCTTTGTGATCATAGAAGCGCTACCGGTCGAAGAAGCGCCACATTGATTGCATCTGACGACCGGCATTGACGTTGCCCAGCGCGCGCCGAGACTCTATACCATCCAACGCACAATCGAGGACGACATGAGCGTGGCTGAAAAATCCCAGAAGAAATCCGGCGGGCTTGGCGAAACCGTCAGCGTCATCGTCCAGGCGCTTTTGCTCGCCCTGGTCATTCGGACGCTGCTGTTCCAGCCGTTCTCGATCCCGTCGGGCTCCATGCGGCCGACGCTTCTGGAAGGCGACTATCTGTTCGTCACCAAATGGTCCTACGGCTATTCACGCTATTCGCTGCCTTTTGGACCGGACATTTTCTCAGGACGTATCTGGGGCTCCGAGCCCAAGCGTGGTGACGTGGTGGTGTTCAAGTTCCCGCCGGATCCGTCCGTCGACTATATCAAGCGCGTCATTGGCCTGCCCGGCGACAAGATCCAGATGAAGGATGGCCAAGTCTTCATCAACGGCGTCGGCGTGCCGCGCGTCAAGACCGGCCAGATCGACAATCCCGACATCACGGAAAAGGATTATCCGATCGATGTCTATCGCGAGACGCTGCCCGACGGCGTCAGCTACGACACGCTCGACCTGTCGCCGAACTCGATTGGCGACAACACCCGCGAATTCGACGTTCCCCCGGGCCACTATTTCATGATGGGCGACAACAGGGACAATTCCGCCGACAGCCGCTTCACCGTCGGCTATGTTCCGGCCGAGAACCTGGTCGGCCGCGCCAACCTTGTCTTCTTCTCGATCGCCGGCAAGGCAAGCCCGCTCGAAATCTGGAAATGGCCGTCGCTGATGCGCGCCTCGCGCCTGTTCCATTTCGTCAACTAGGATCATGGCGGCACCAAAAAGGTTGACCGCCGATGCGCTCGCCGAAGCGCTTGCGGAACGCACGGGCCATGCCTTTGCCGACCGCCAGCGCCTGCAGCGTGCGCTTACCCATGCCAGTGCGCGAGGCGCCAATGCGGGCGCCGATTATGAGCGGTTCGAATTCCTCGGCGACCGGGTTCTTGGTCTTGTTGTCGCCGATATGCTGCTGGCTGCCTTTCCCGATGCCGCGGAAGGGGAGTTGTCGCTGCGGCTCAATGCGTTGGTCAATGCCGAGGCGCTGTCTGACATCGCCGAAGATATCGGGCTGCCGGACCTGATCCGTGCCGGGTCGGATGTGCGCGGGCTCGAGGGACGCAAGCGCGTCAACCTGCGCGCCGACGCACTGGAATCGCTCATCGCCGTGCTGTATCTCGATGGTGGTCTGGAAGCGGCCCGCGCGTTCATCCATAGATACTGGCAGCCGCGTTCGCAGGCCTCGGGTGCCGCGCGCCGCGACGCCAAGACCGAATTGCAGGAATGGGCGCATCAGGCGGCGAGTGCTGTTCCCGCCTATCAGATCGACGGCCGGGAAGGCCCCGATCACGATCCGCTGTTTACCGTCAGCGTCAAGGTCGGCGCGTTTCAGCCGGCAACCGGCAGCGGCCGCTCCAAGCGCGAGGCCGAACAGGCCGCCGCTGCCGCCCTTCTGGTTCGCGAGGGCGTCTGGGTTCATGAAGGGAGTGCGGCATGACCGCCGAAGACACCGCAGCCGCTCCTGTCACGCATTCCGGCTTCGTCGCGCTGATCGGCGCGCCCAATGCCGGCAAGTCGACGCTGGTCAACCAACTGGTCGGCGCCAAGGTCTCGATCGTCACCCATAAGGTGCAGACGACACGCGCCATCGTGCGCGGTATCGCCACGCACGACAACGCGCAGATCGTCTTTGTCGACACACCGGGCATCTTCAAGCCCAAGCGGCGGCTGGACACCGCGATGGTGACCACCGCCTGGGGCGGCGCCAAGGATGCCGATATCGTGCTGCTGCTGATCGACGCCGAGCGCGGCATCAGGGGCGACGCCGATGCGATCCTCGAACGGCTGAAGGATGTGCGCCAGCCGATGGTGCTGATCCTCAACAAGGTCGATCGGGTGAAGCATGAGGCGCTGCTCGCCCTGTCCGCGGCAGCGAACAAGAAAGTGCCGTTCCAGCGCACCTTCATGGTCTCGGCGCTGACCGGCTCCGGCTGCAAGGACCTGCTCGACTACTTGGCCCAGGCGCTGCCGGCCGGCCCGTGGTACTACCCGGAAGATCAGATTTCCGACCTGCCTATGCGCCAGCTGGCGGCCGAGATCACCCGCGAGAAGCTCTATCTCAGGCTGCATCAGGAACTACCCTATTCCTCGCACATCGAGACCGAGAAATGGGAAGAGAAGAAGGACGGTTCGGTGCGCATCGACCAGACCATCTTTGTCGAGCGCGACAGCCAGAAGAAGATCGTGCTCGGCCACAAGGGCGAGACCATCCGCGCCATCGGGCAGGCCGCGCGGATGGAAATATCAGGCATATTGGAGCAGAAGGTGCACCTGTTCCTGTTCGTGAAAGTGCGCGAGAATTGGGGCGACGACCCCGAGCGCTATCGCGAGATGGGGTTGGAGTTTCCGCACTAGGCGTGATCCCGAGAAGTGAGCGCCGTTTTCGGGAAAGATCATGCTTGAGGTAGCGATCGATGCCGCCTTGGTGCGCCGGCTGATTGCCGCGCAATTCCCGCATTGGAAGAATCTTGCGGTCAGGCCGGTTGATTTTGGCGGCTGGGACAACAGGACCTTTCATCTCGGCGACGAGATGACCGTGCGATTGCCGAGCGCCGCCGCCTACGCCCTGCAAGTGGAAAAGGAACATCGCTGGTTGCCGAGATTGGCGCCGCTGCTGCCACTGCCCATTCCCGTACCGCTGGCGATGGGCGTTCCGGCCGAGGGCTATCCCTGGCATTGGTCAGTCTATGGCTGGATCGAGGGCGAGATCGCGAAACGGGAACGTATCGCAAATCTGTCGGAATTCGCGGCGGACCTGGCTCGGTTCCTGGTTGCGTTGAAACAGGTGGACGCTACCGATGGGCCCGCGCCTGGGCAGCACAATTTCTTTCGCGGCGGACCGCTGACGGTCTATGACGGCGAGACAAGGCAATCGATCTCGGCGCTCGGCAGCCGCATCGATGCCGGCGCCGCCACCGCCGTCTGGGAGATGGCCCTTGCCGCGGCCTGGGAAAGTCCGCCCGTCTGGTTCCATGGCGATGTCAGCCGGGCCAACCTCCTGGTCGAAAAGGGCAGGTTGAGCGCCGTGATCGATTTCGGCACCTCCGGTGTCGGCGATCCAGCCTGCGATCTGGCAATTGCCTGGACGCTGTTCGAAGGCGAAAGCCGGGACACGTTTCGCGCCTGCCTCGCGGCAGATGAAGCGACCTGGGCGCGCGGGCGCGGCTGGGCGCTATGGAAGGCATTGATCACCGCCGCCGGGCACATAGACGTGGCCTCGGCCGAGATCGAAGAATCGTGGCGAGTGATCGATGCGGTGCTGATCGATCGCGAGCGCCAGGCATGAGGCGAGACGCGTGGCGCCGTCATCGGGTGGCGCTGATGGATCAAAAAACCTGCTGTCCCGGCAGCTTTCGGGTGGGCCTCTATCGTCGGTTGAGCGCTCAAGAAATTGACCAGATTATGTTGAAAAAATAACTCATTCGAGACTTGTTAGATTCAGTGCACAATTGACTTTGCAAACAATGGAATAAAAACTGGAAGCTTAGAGTCTAAAGTAAAAAGATATCTGGGATTATTACATAAAGATGACGATGTGCCATTTGTGCCGATTTGAAAATTGACCTGAATCGGTCAGTGTTATTTGTGCAACAAAGATTTAATCTGTGGCGTGAATCCGGCATATTTGCGGAATTGTCATTGAAGGCGGAAGATTGGTGGGTATGTTCGCCGCGAAAAGGGGACGCGATGCGAGCCTTTTTTCATTGTGGGGGTGAGGCGGGAAAACATATCCGCCAGCCACAATTCGGAAGCCATTTTAATAACTTGACTGGAGAGGTCAGAAAATGAACATCAAGAGCCTTCTTCTCGGCTCAGCCGCGGCACTGATCGCGGTGTCCGGCGCACGCGCCGCGGACGCTGTCGTCGTCGCCGA
This sequence comes from Mesorhizobium salmacidum (SeqCode), assembly GCF_037179605.1. Taxonomy (NCBI): domain Bacteria; kingdom Pseudomonadati; phylum Pseudomonadota; class Alphaproteobacteria; order Hyphomicrobiales; family Phyllobacteriaceae; genus Mesorhizobium; species Mesorhizobium salmacidum (SeqCode). The sequence goes on along the minus strand of NZ_JAPYKS010000015.1, from coordinate 28,959 downwards.
ACCGGAACCGGCCGAATACGTTAAGATCTGTGACGTCTACGGCGCCGGCTATTTCTACATCCCGGGCACCGAAACCTGCCTGCGCATCGGCGGCTATCTCCGCTACGACATTGGCGTCGGCGATTCCGGCACGTTTGATGGCGTCAACAACGTTCGCGATCACATGGACGGCGGAAACCACGACACCTACTACAAAAATATGCGCTTCACGCTGCGGACGTATACCGGCCAGGAAACCGAGCTCGGCACGCTGAAGACCTTCACCGAGACCCGCTTCCAGTTCGGCAACTCCTCTGGCGACTATGATGGAAGCGCCTCGACCTCCTGGCAGGCCGGCAACAAGACCACCAGCCTCAATTTCGCCTGGATCCAGCTCGGTGGCCTGCGCGTCGGTAAGGACGAGACGGCATACGACCAGTTCATCGGTTACGCCGGCAACGTCATTCAGGACACGATCATCCCCTATGGCATCAAGGACACCAACGTCGTCCAGTACTACTTCGACGCTGGCAGCGGCTTCACGGGTGTGGTCTCGCTCGAAGAAGGCACCGGTGCTAACACGATCGACAGCTATGTTCCTCATGTCGTCGGCGGCTTGAAGTACAAGGGCGACTGGGGTGCGATCACAGGCGTCGTCGCTTATGACAGCAACTACGAGGAAGTGGCCGGCAAGGTTCGCTTGGACGTCAACGTCAGCAAGGAACTGTCGCTGTTCATCATGGGCGGCTACGGCACCGACGACAACCTCACGGACGACGCCCACAATGCCATCGACGCACATGGCCGTGGCCAGTACAAGCCGTGGGGCGGCAACTGGGCTGTCTGGGGCGGCGGTACCTACAAGTTCAACGAGAAGACCTCGTTCAACGTCCAGGCTTCGGCTGACGACGACAAGAACTACGCTCTTGCCGCGAACGTCGCCTACACGATCGTCCCGGGCTTCACGATCACGACCGAAGTCGACTGGGATCACTACGGCAATTTCGGCAATCCCTCCATCTACGGCAACTGGTCCAAGGCCGACAAGAAGGACAGCGTCGGCGGCATCGTCCGTTTCCAGCGCAGCTTCTAAATCGACTGACCTCACCAACCGCCCGCAGCACATCGCTGCGGGCGGCTTTTTATGCGTTGTTGCGGGGGACGGCCCAGGCGCTCAGGCCCATACCTTGATTTCGCCACCCGATCGGTGAAAAGCTCGTGATATGGAATGGCGCGACGAGGGAATCATTCTCGGCACCCGCAAGCATGGCGAAACCAGCGCCATTCTCGAGGTGATGACGCGTGCCCATGGCCGTCATCTCGGCCTCGTGCGTGGCGGCCGCTCGCGCAAGCTGCAACCCGTTCTCCAGCCCGGCAATCGCGTCGATCTCTTGTGGCGTGCGCGCCTTGACGAGCATCTGGGTACCTTCCAGGCCGAAGCGATCGAGATGAACGCCGCCCGGCTGATGGACAGTGCCATCGCCGTCTACGGCCTTCAGACGATGGCGGCGCATCTGCGCCTGCTGCCCGAGCGTGATGCCCATGGGGGCCTTTACGAGGCGCTTTCGGTGATGATCGTCCACCTGGACGATGCCGACGCCGCCGGCGAGCTGGTGGCGCGTTTCGAACTTCTGATCCTCGATGAACTCGGCTTTGGCCTCGATCTCAGCCAATGCGCCGCCACCGGCACCAAACAGGACCTTGCCTATGTCTCGCCGAAATCGGGACGCGCGGTGTCGCGTGAAGCCGGCGCGCCGTGGCACGACAAGATGCTGGTGCTGCCTGCATTTCTGCAGCGCGGCTCCGGCCTGCGCGCGAATCATGCGGCGGTCGCGGACGCCTTCCGCTTGACCGGTTTCTTCTTCACCCGCCATGTCTACGAGCCGCGCGGCATCGATCAGCCCGACGCGCGCGCCGGTTTTCTTGCAGCGTTGCGCAAGCACCACGCAGCGCACAAGCCCATCGCCGGAGAGAACGCGGCCAGAGAAATCATCAGATGAGCGAAGTCGAACTTTATCCAGGCCGGGTCTCGCCGCTCGGCCTCGGCACCATTCCTCACGCCGACATCCTGAAATACACCGGCCTGGAATTGCTTCAGCGAATCATCGACGGCAAATATCCGGCACCGCCGATCTCCTTCCAGCTCAGCTTCGCGTTGACCGAAGTATCGGAAGGTCGCGCCGTATTCCGCGGCGTGCCGAACGAACGTCACCTCAACCCGCTGGGTGGCGTTCATGGCGGCTGGGCGGCGACGCTGCTCGATTCGGCGTTGGCCTGCGCAGTACAGACGTTGCTCGACAAGGGCGAGGCCTACACGACGGCGGAGTTCAAGGTGAACCTCACGCGGCCGATAACGCCGAGGACCGGCGAGGTCGTCTGCGAAGGCAGGGTGGTCCACAAGGGCCGCACGCTTGCCGTTTCGGAAGCGACGCTGAAGGACGCCAGCGGCAAACTGCTGGCTTTCGGCACCGAGACATGTTCGATATTTCCAGCCGCCAATCTGGCGGCACGTTGAGTTTTCAGCCGTTTGGCCGCCGCATTTGAATGTCAATGAGACGAAACGTCAGTGAAAACTGGCCTGGTTTGGGGGAACCGCCATGTTTGAAAGCCTGATCGGCCTTGTCGCCATCATCGCCTTGTTCGTCATCATTTCGCGCCAGCAGAGCCGGATCGGCCTGATCGAGCGCGAACTTGGCGCGCTGCGCAGTCTCGTGCTTTCGGGCGCGGTGCCGTTCGCGGCTAGGCCGTCGGAACAGGAAGCGGCCGAGGGCGAGGCCTACACGGCACCGGTGGCCGCGCCCGCGGCCGATATCGCCCTGGCAGCAATCAGCGAGCCCGCGCCGGTACGGGCCACCGAGGCGGAAATCCCGGCCGCAGAGAGTGTGCCCGGTCCCTGGAGCACCCCCGAGGCAACACGGAAAACGCCAGAGGTCGCGCCGGCCGCGGTCGCCAAAGCCGCTCGCCAGTCCGACGTCGAAACCGCGCTCGGCACGCGTTGGGCGGTCTGGGTCGGTGGCATTGCACTTGCTCTGGGCGGCTTGTTCCTGATCCGCTACACCATCGAGGCCGGCATTTTCGGCCCCGGCGTGCGGCTCACCATGGCGGCCGTGCTCGGTTTGGTGCTGGTCGCCGCCGGCGAGTTCATTCGTCGCACCGGATTCAAGGTGCCGGTGCAAGGTGTTGCCGGCGCTTATATTCCGGCGATCCTCACGGCAGCCGGCGCCTTCATCCTGTTCGGCACCGTCTATGCCGCCCATGGCGTTTACGGCTTCATCGGCCCGGCGCTTGCCTTCACGTTGCTTGGTGCGATCGGCATTGCCACCATCGCCGCCGCTCTGGTCCATGGCCAGGCGCTGGCTGGCATCGGTCTCGTCGGCGCCATGGTGACGCCAGTACTGATCGCTTCGCAGGCGCCCAATCCCTGGGCGTTGTTCGGCTATCTCGCAATCGTGCTCGCCGCCACCGGTGTTATCGCCCGCATGCGCGACTGGAAATCGCTGATGGCGGCCGCCTTTTTCGGCACCGGCATCTGGACCATCCTCTACATGACCGACGCACCGGGCGCGAACCTCTCCGCGATCCTGTTCATCGACACTGTGACGCTGGCTGTGCTTGCCCTTGTCTGGCTGAGCAGTCGCGGCAACGAGACCGGACCAGCAAGGTCCTTTGACTGGCCGTCCATCGTGCCTGGACTGTTCGTCGCCTTCTCGGCGCTGGGCTTCTCGGTTGACCCGGTCTTCGCCGCTGCCGGTGATGCCTTGCCGGGCGCGGTGCTGCTTATGGTGATGGTAGCGGTCGCGCTCTACCGCCCGCTGGCGCTGCCACTGCTTTATGCCGCGGGACTGGCGACGGTACTGATCTATCTCGGCATCATCCCGCCGACCTCTATCGCTTCCGATTTTTCGAGCGGCGCTCTGGGTGTTGACGGGGTGCCTTTGGCTACGGCCAACGCGCTGAGCTTGCGCCTTGGCATCGGACTTGGCGTGGTCTTCGTTGCCGCCGGTCTCTGGGCCGCGCGCCGTTTCGCCGCCTCGGCGCAGATCCGAGCAGCCTCGTGGGCTGCATGGGGTGTCATCGCGCCTCTGGTCATCCTGCTGGCGCTCTGGTTCACCTTCGGCAATCTCGACCGTGACTTTGTCTATGCCGCCGTTGCGGCCCTGCTGGTCGTGGTCTTCACCACCGACGGCGAGTGGATCGCGCGGGCTGAGGAACCGCCGCTCAGGGGCGGCGTGGCAGTGTCGTTTGCCTTGGGTGGCGCAGCGGTCGCCGGACTCCTGATGCTGCATATGGCTTTTGATTCCGGCTGGACCACCACCTTGCTCGGTGCCGCGGCAATCGTGCCGGCGCTCGCCACGCGCTGGCGCTCTTATCCTGTGCTCGGCTGGATTTCAGTCGCCGCCGTCATCGCGGTGCTTGGCCGCGTCGCCTTCGACCCGACGATCGTCGGCGCCGAGTTCCTGTCAACGACACCGGTCTTCAACTGGTTGCTGCCGGGCTATGGCGTGCCGGCGCTCGCCTTCGGCTTCGCGGCCTGGCAGCTCGCCAACACTACCGATGGCCGACCGCGCCTTGCCATGGAGGCGGCGGCGGCACTGTTCGCGCTGCTGACGCTCGCCATGCTGGTGCGTCACGCCATGCATGGCGGCGTCATCAACAGCGATGCGCCGACGCTCGCCGAACAGGCGATCTACACGCTGATCGCCATCGGTGCCGGCGCCATCCTGATCGCCATCGACAGGCGATCGCCAAGTTCGGTGCTGCGCTATGGTTCGATGGCGGTGGGCGTGGTCTCGGTCGCCTTTGTCGTCATCCAGCATTTCCTGGTGCTCAATCCGTTGTTCACCGACGAATCGACCGGTCGGATTCCGGTTTTCAATCTTTTGTTCCTGGCCTATCTCGTGCCGGCCGTCGCCGCCGGCGGTCTGGCGCTCTATAGCAGGGGCAAGCGGCCGAAATGGTATTCGGCCATGCTGGCGCTGGTGGCGGCGCTGCTTGCCTTCGCCTATGCCACGCTCTCGGTGAGGCGTCTGTTCAAGGGCGAGTTCATCGGCTTGTGGAGCGGCCTTGGCCAGTTGGAGACCTACACCTATTCGGCACTCTGGCTGGCGATCGGCGTGGCGCTGCTCACGGCTGGCGTCTGGCTGAAATCGCAGGTGCTGCGCATTGCTTCGGCCGGGCTGATCGCGGTTGCCGTGCTGAAAGTTTTCCTCTTCGACATGTCGGAACTGGAGGGTGTGCTCAGGGCGCTGTCCTTCATCGGTCTGGGTGCGGTGCTGATCGGCATTGGCCTGTTCTACCAGCGGCTTTTGACGCGGGCGGCGAAGGAAAAAGGATAATCGTCTGCGATCATTGGTTTTCCTTGCCGGTCGGGAATAAACCGGCACCCGTCGGCGTTATCTCATTGCTTGGGTGACCGGAGCGGTGGACCGCTTCGCGCTGGCCGCTTGCGCCGTGCCGGGAAGGCGCGTTCAATCGAGATCAACAAGGGCGACCTCAGAACCAGCGGTCATGAACGAAAAGAAGGCAGCAATCCTTGGCGAAATACCGCGCCTGCGACGCTACGCACGCTCGCTTTTGCGCGACCGCGATGCTGCCGACGATCTCGTTCAGGACTGCCTTGAGCGCGCGCTGTTGCGGCTCGACAATTGGCAGACAGGAGAAAGCCCCAGGAGGTGGCTGTTTACGATCATGCATCATTTATTCATCGACCAGATGCGCAAGGTGAATCGCCGCGGCGAAGCGGCGATGCTGCCACTGGAAGCGGGCGAGACGGTTGCCCAGCCGCCCGAACAGTTGGAGGGCATCGCTTCGCGCGAGATCATCGACGCATTGCAGGCGATCAGCCCGGATCGCCGCGCGGCGCTGGTCATGGTCGCCATTGAGGGCTTTTCCTATGCCGAAGCCGCCAACATTCTGGGTGTGCCCGCGGGCACGCTGATGTCGCGCATCGCGCGTGGCCGTGAGGAACTGCGTGGGTTGCTGGACGACACAGCACGCCGCCGAGCCATAAGGATCGTCGAGAAATGATCCGCCGCGATTTTTCCGAACGGGACATCCACATGGCGCTCGACGGCGAACTGCCGCCCGATGAACGTGCCGCCTACGATGCCTGGCTCGACTCCAATCCCGAGATGAAGGCCAGGAGCGCCCGCTTCACCGCCGACCGGGAGGCATTGCGCTCGGCTTTTGCCGGCGTACTGGATGAGGCTGTACCAGCGCGCCTGCGCAAGGTGGTGCTCGGCGAAGCGCCTGTTAAGGTTGTGGTGCCACGCTCACGCTGGTGGCTTGCCGCCGCTGCGGCCGTGCTTCTCGCCACGGGCGGATTTGGCGGCTACTTTGCCGGCATCGGCGGCCTCGGGCAGGAGGATCCGGCGGAGGATCAGCTCGCCGAACAGGCGATCGCCGCCCACGTCATCTATGCCGCCGAGAAGCGGCATGCGGTGGAAGTTCCGGCCAGCGACAAGGATCATTTGCAGACCTGGCTGTCCAACCGGATCGGCCTGAATCTGGTGGTGCCGGACCTGAGCGCGAACGGCTTCCAATTGGTTGGTGGCCGGTTGCTGCCGGCCGGCGAAAGCAAGGCCGCGATGCTGCTTTACGAAGACGACAAGGGCGAGCGCATATCCCTCTTCGTGACGGCGGAATCGACCGAGAATGCCAAGGGTACCTACGCTTCGGCGCAGGACGGTCCGCAGGCCGTCTACTGGCTGGACAAGGGCTATGGCTGTGCCGTCGTCGGTTCGCTGCCGCGCGAGCAATTGGCGGTCGTGGCCAAGAGCGCGTATGGCCAGCTTTTGGCCGGGCTGGCCAGTTGATCCGGTTGCGAACTTCCGCGGCCGACTGACTTGAAAACAGCGATTGCGTTCAAAGCTTGCCAGCTTCCCTGTCGTGGCGGAAACTGTCACAATTCGGCCCTAATCAAGGAGCGATAGCGCATGATGAATACCGGCGCTTCGGCCGGTGTTCGCGACGCTTTTGACCGGGGCCGTTTTCCGCAACGCAATCGAGGTTTTCTCAAGCCGCATGCCTGCCGAGATCCGCAAGGCCCGCGCGTCAGACGTCGATGATCTCGCCGCCATCGAGAAAGCCGTGTTCTCGAGCGACCGCATTTCCCGCCGCTCCTTCCGCCAGTTCATCGAGCGGGAGACCGCCGAGACGCTGGTCGCCGAAATCGATGGCCGCGTAGGCGGTTATGCGATCGTGCTGTTTCGCAAGGGCAGTGGGGTGGCGCGGCTCTATTCCATAGCCGTCGGACCGTTCTTCGGCGGGCTCGGCATAGGCCGCCAATTACTGTCCGCGGCCGAAGAGGCAGCCTTCGAACACGACCGCATGATGCTGCGTCTCGAAGCGCGCGAGGACAATGGCCGCGCCATCCATATCTACGAGCAGGCCGGCTACCGCAAGATTGGCCGTGAGCCGGGGTACTACGAAGACGGCGCGACGGCGCTACGCTATGAAAAAACCCTGCGCGGCGACCTTCCGGTCGCCACCAGGGTGCCGTTCTACCAGCAGACCTGCGAGTTCACCTGCGGTCCATGCTGCCTGATGATGGCCATGGCCAATTTCGATGGTGGCTTCGTACCCGACCCGGTGATGGAAATCCGCCTCTGGCGCGAGGCAACGACCGTCTTCATGATGTCTGGACCAGGCGGCTGCGAACCATTCGGTCTGGCCGTTTCGGGGTACGAAAGCGGGCTTGCTGCGGAGATTTACGTTTCCTTCTACGGCGCATTGTTCCTGCAATCGGTGCGCAGCGAGGAGAAGCGCCGGGTCATGGAACTGGCACAGGTCGACTTTCGCCGCCGCGCGGAACTTTACGGCATCCCGGTGAATTACCGTCCGTTCACCATCGACGATATCAGGGCGGCTCTCGCTGGTGGCAAACTGGTGCTGGTGCTGATCAGCGGCTTCCTGATGTTTGGCAAGAAGGTGCCGCACTGGGTGCTGGCCATCGGCGATGATGGCGATCATATTCTGATCCACGATCCGTGGGTCGAGGATGAAAGGCAGGAAACCATCCTTGATGCCGCCAACATTCCCGTGCCTTACGGCATCTTCATGAACATGGCGCAGTTCGGTCGCGACGGACTGCGTGCCGCCATCACTTTGGGAAAGAGATAATGACCTGGGTCATTCTTACCGGCAGGCAGAGCGATCTCGACCAGGTGGCGACACCGCACAAGATCATCACCAATCGTGACTATCTCGCGCATCCCTCGCTGTTCCGCGGCCAGCGGCCGAAGGTCATTAACCTGTCGAACAACTACGGCTACCAGAGCCGCGGTTATTATGCGTCGCTGCTGGCAAGTTCGCGCGGCCACAAGGTCATCCCGACCGTCGAGACGATGATCGACCTGTCGGAGCGCAAGCTCTACGAGCACGCCTTGCCGGAACTGGAACTGGCGCTCAACAAATGCCGCAAGGATCTCGGCGGTATATTCCCGGCGAAGGTCTGCATCTTCTTCGGCATCGGCCCGTCCAAGGTCTGGGACCGTTTTGCCAAGCTGTTGTTCGACTGGTTCCGGGCGCCAGCGCTCGAAGTCCATATCAAGGACAGCGCCGAATGGGCTTCGATCCGCAAGATCGGCTTCCACCCGCTGGCGCGCATGACCGAGGACGAGGAAAAGAGCTTCATCCAGTGCCTGGAGACCTACACCAACCGCGAGTGGCGCGACACCAAGGGCCGCACGCCGGCGCGGTACACCTTCGCCACGCTGGTCGATCCGCATGAGGAATTGCCGCCCTCGGAAATCTCCTCGCTGCGCTACTGGGCCAAGATCGCCGAAAAGATGGGGGTCGAAATCGAGCCCATCACCAGGAAGGATCTCGCCAAGCTCGCGAATTACGATGCGCTGTTCATCCGCGAGACCACCTCGATCTCCAATCATACCTATCGTTTCGCCCGCCGCGCCCAGCAGGAAGGCATGCCTGTCATCGACGACCCGCTGTCGATGATCCGCTGCACCAACAAGGTCTATCTCAACGAACTGATGGCCTACAACAAGGTGCCGGTGCCGCCGACGGTGATGATCGCCGGCGCCTCCGATCTCGAACTCGCGGCGCAGACGCTGGGTTTTCCCCTGGTGTTGAAGATCCCGGATTCGTCATTCTCGCGCGGTGTCAAGAAATGCGCCAATTTCGAGGAGCTGAAGACGCTTGCCACCGAATGGCTCGAGGATTCCGATCTTCTGATCGCGCAGAAATTCATCCCGACCGAATATGACTGGCGTGTCGGCGTGCTCGGTGGCCAGCCGCTGTTTGCCGTGCATTATCTAATGGCCAAGAAGCACTGGCAGATCGTCAACCACAAGGCCAATGGCAAGCCCGACCAGGGCGGCATCAAGACCTTCACGCTGAAGGAGACGCCGCCTCATGTCGTCGAGACGGCAGTGAAGGCGGCGCGATGTATCGGCGATGGTCTCTATGGGGTCGACCTCAAGGAGACCAAGGACGGCGTCTTCGTCATCGAGGTCAACGACAACCCCAACCTCGATCATGGCTGGGAGGATTCCGGCGAGAAGGATGAGGTCTGGGTGCGGCTGACGCAGTGGTTCCTGGAGCGGCTGGACAGGCCGGGACGGTAATCAACCGAGGGGAAACATGCAGTTCATCGTCATCGAGGATTTCACCGGCTGCGACCGCAAGGAAATCTACCGCCGGTTCCGCGACCGCGGCCGCCTGAAGCCGGAGGAGCTTGTTGTGCATCATAGCTGGATCGCGGCCGATATGAGCCGCTGTTTCCTGCTGGTGGAGGCCGATGACGTCACGCTGCTGCAGCGCTGGGTCATCGAATGGGCTGATCTGGTCGAGTTCGAGATCGTGCCCGTGGCGGCCAACAAGGACATGGTGGCGGCCTTGAGCGGGCACCTCTGACCATGGCCCCACCCGGTCAGCGCAGCGCCGGCGAGGCCACGGCGCGCTGGCATTCATCGATCAGCCAATCGCGGAACGCGGCCACCACGTCGCGCCTTGCGCTTCGCTCCGGGACGGTCAGGCAATAGGGCTGTCGCAGGGCAATTGCGCTCTTGGCGGGGCGGACCAGCCGGCCGTCCTCCACCGCCTCGGCACAGTAGATCCCTTGCGCCAGTGCCACGCCCAGCCCCGAAATGGCGAGGTCGAGGGCCGCGCGCGACGAATTGGCCGAGAGCCCGCGCCGTACCGCCCGGCCAGATTGGGCGCTCGCCGCCTCGAACCAGGTGCGCCAGGACGGAAACGATGCGCCGGTCGGTCCCCAGTCCGTGTGAATGAGCGGCAGCCCGGCGAGCGGCTCGCCGCCCGCCTTGATCATGCCGGCAAGCTTTGGCGCGCAGACGGGGTAGACCGCATCCCTGGCAATGTCCTCGGTCGGATGCTCGCGATAATGCGGGCCGTAGGAGAGCCTGATGTCGATCAGCTCGCGGTCGAACGGCACCGGGTCGTCATCGCCCCGGAGCGATATGTCGGCGGCGCCATGGCTTGCGACGAAGCCGGCCAGACGCTGCGAAAGCCAACCCATGGCCATGGATGGCGGCACCGATACCACGAGGCGCGGGCGGAATGCGTCGCCGGCAAGCTCGCGCGAGACGCTGCCGATCTCCTGAAAGGCCACGGTCAGCCGCGGCAGCATTTCACGCCGGCCTCGGTGAGGACAACGCGCCGGTTGACCCGCTGAAACAGCTTGCGGCCCATCTGCTCCTCCAAGATGCGGATAAGCTGGCTGACGGCGGCGGCCGAAACCGACAGCTCCTCCGCCGCCGCGGCAAAGCTGCCCGTACGTGCCGCGGCCTCGAAAGCCTGAAGCCCTTTCAGGGATGGAGATGTGACCATTGCCGCCCAATAAGATAAGCTTACCTTATCCAAATCGCAGGAATCGTCGTTTTTGGAAAGCTTTTTTGCCAACTAGGATGGTCGTCGTCGAATTCCAGCCTGGATCGAAGCCGATGGACCATCGCGACATCATCGCGTCACTGACACCGGAAGAGCGCAATCGCCTGACGACCAAATCCGATGTAGCGGGCCTGTTCCAGCTCGGCGCTCACTTGGGCGCGATTGTCATCATTGGATCGTTGATCGCGGCCAAAGTGCCGTTCTGGCCATTGCTGATGTTGCCGCAGGGCATTCTGATCGTGTTCCTGTTCACGCTGTTGCACGAGACGGTTCACCGCACGGCTTTCGAAACACAGCGGCTGAACGACGGCGTGGCGCGGCTGTGCAGCCTGGCGATCGCGCTGCCGGCCGACTGGTTCCGCTACTTCCATTTCGCTCACCACCGATACACGCAGGATCTGGAGAACGATCCCGAGCTCGCTTTCCCCAAACCCGAGACCTTGCGGCAATACATTGTCCACGTCTCGGGCCTCCCGGTGTGGTGGGGGCATGTCAAGACGCTGTACACCAATGCAGGTGGTGGCAGTCAGGAGAGTTATGTGCCGCCGAAAGGTCGATCCAAGGTACGGGCCGAGGCGCGCGCCATGATTGCCTTCTACGCTGTGGTCATTCTGCTCACCGTCTATTTCCGGCTCACCGTGCTGCTCTATGTCTGGATCATTCCCGCACTACTCGGGCAGCCATTCCTGCGCCTGTATCTGCTGGCCGAGCATGGCCGCTGTCCGTTCGTCGCCAACATGCTGGAGAACACAAGAACCACGCTGACCAATTGGGTGGTGCGCAAGCTGGCCTGGAACATGCCGTTTCATGCCGAGCATCATGCCTATCCCGGAGTGCCGTTTCACCAATTGCCGCGGTTTCACGCGCTGATCGAGCGGCATCTGAAGGTGGTCGAGCCCGGCTACGTCAGCTTCCACGAGAAATACCTGGAAACATTGAGCTGACATGTCCCGATGCCGTCAGCCGGTTTGGCTGCGCGTCGCACGCGACTTCAATAGGCGCTGGATCTCGGCCGGCTTCGATGGCACGCCGATCAGATAGCCTTGCGCTTCGACACAACCATTGTCGCGCAGCATGTCGAGCTGCCTCTCGGTTTCGACGCCCTCGGCCGTGACCACAATGCCAAGCTCGGCACCCAGCCCGATGATGGTGCGAACGATCGCCGCCGAGTCGCGGTTGCCCATGTCGCGAATGAATGATCGGTCGATCTTGATCTTGTCGACCGGAAACCGTCTGAGGTAGCCGAGCGAGGAATAGCCGGTGCCGAAATCGTCCAGCGCGATGCGGATACCGAGCTCACGCAACTGGCGCAGCGTTTTCAGCACGGCTTTGCTCTCGTCCATCAGCACGGTTTCGGTGATCTCCAGTTCCAGCTGTCCGGCCGGCACGCCGGAAAAAGCCAGCGCCGAGATGACGCTGCGGGCAAACCCGCTGCTTTTGAGCTGCACCGCCGAGACATTGACCGCGATGCGCAAACCCGGCGGCCAGCTAGCCGCCACCGCGCAGGCTTTCCTCAGCGCCCATTCGCCAAGCGGCACGATCAGTCCTGTCTCTTCGGCGACCGGAATGAAGTCGTCCGGCGCCACCCTGCCGCGCGCTGGTGAATGCCAGCGCATCAAGGCCTCCGCGCCGATGATCTCGCCCGAGGCGATGTTCATGATGGGCTGGAAATCGAGATCGAATTCCTGGCGCGGCAGTGCCGCCTCCAGATCGACTTCAAGCGCCCGGCGGGCCTGCACCACTGCGTCCATTCCAGGTTCGAAGAAGCGATATAGGTTTCGCCCATCGTTCTTTGCCCGATAGAGCGCCGTATCGGCGTTCTTCAGCAGCGTGTCGGCGTCACGGCCATCGGCGGGGAAAACGGCGATGCCCAGGCTGACGCCGACATGCATGTCCCGGCCCTTGTCGCGAAATGGTTTTGCGATTGCCTCGACGATGCGTTTCGCCAGTTTCTCGGCATCGGCAATGCCCACGGAGTCGGATTGGATGACGACGAACTCGTCGCCGCCGAAACGGGCGATCATATCTGCATCATTGCGCAGGCAACGCTGCAGTCTTTTGGCCACACTCTTCAACAGCCAGTCGCCGGCGGGGTGTCCCCAGGTGTCGTTGACCGCCTTGAAGCGGTCGAGGTCGAGCGAGAAGATCGCGAGCGGTGTAGCGGCCACATCCTCCAGCGCAAGGTCGAGCCGCTCGCGAAACATCGATCGGTTGGGCAGTCCGGTCAGCATGTCGTGATGCGCGAGATGGGTCATGCGCTCTTCGGCCAGGCGGCGTTCCGTGACGTCGTCGAACGTCGCTACCCAACCGCCGCCACTCATTGGCTGGCGCACGACCAGAAACGTCCTGCCGTCGGCAAGATGGCGATAGGTCGAATGCATTTTTCCCGCCCGCCGGCAGGCTTCGGTCTTGGCGACTTCGCTGTCGACGTCGATCTTCGTGTAGATGCCGAGTTCCAGCAGTCGTTCGAGCGCGTCGCGATGCGTCGTTCCAAGCGGGAAGTCGGCCGCCGTGACGTTGTACAGTTCCAGAAAACGCCCGTTGCGCACGATCATTTTGCCGTCGGCGTCGTACATCAGCAGGCCTTGCGACATGTTGGCGAGCGCTGCGTCGAAGCGGCGATGCTGCTCCTTGAGATCCTGCTCGGCGCGCCGCTGTTCAGTAATGTCCTCGTAGATCGAGACCCAGCCGCCCGAAGCCAATGGCCGGTGCGAGATAAGGATGATGCGGCCGTCCGACAGGATTTCTTCGTAGGTCGAAGGCTTCGCCTGGTCGATATAGGGCTTGCGGATGGCATAGAGCTCGTCGGCGCTTTGCGAGGCGACGCCGAGGTCGACGCTGTGCCGCAGGATATCGAGGAAGCGGATGCCTGGCCGTATCAGCTTGGCGTCGAGGTGGAAGATGTCGATGTAGTTGCGGTTGCAGATGATCATGCGTTCATCGGCGTCGAACATGCACAGGCCATGCGACATGTTTTCGACAGCGGCTGAAAAACGTTCGTTCTGCTCGCGCAGCTCATCTTCAATGCGGCGCGACCGCTCCACGCCTCCGGCCACCCGTTCCGGGACGATCGAACCATCCTTGACGACGGGCATGAGGCGCCCCTGCGGTGTTTGATCGAACACCACACTGTTGACGCTTTCGGTTAATTTAGCGTTTTCTACCCTAATGCGGATGTCGCAACGTGATGCCTTGACGTCTCGATCGCCGAAAACCGCTTCAGGAACGCATTCTGTGCCCAGATCACCGAGCGTGGCGTGAAGTCGAAACGTTCGGCTGAAAAACCGCGCGGGCGGCCGAAGAACTCGGTCGCCTCCGCGGTCGAAAAGCCGGCGAGCAGCGTAGCCTCGAAATAGGCGGCGATCTGGTCGGCGCGCTTGATCTCCTTGCGCAGGGAAGCGGCCGGTTCGGGAGGCAGCGAGAAACGCAGATGGATGGCGCGCTGCAGGCGCAATTCGCAGTCCTTGTAGCTGCCGCCCATCACCGACTTGAATGGCGAGATCATGTCGCCGATGACATATTCCGGCGCGTCGTGCAGCAGTGCCGCCAACTGGTCGTCGGCCGAAGCCTGCGGCACCAGCTCGTTGAACAGCGCCTCGACCAGCAGTGAATGCTGGGCCACCGAGAAGGCGTGCTCGCCGCTGGTTTGGCCGTTCCAGCGCGCGACGCGGGCAAGCCCATGGGCGATGTCCGAAATCTCGATGTCGAGCGGCGAGGGGTCGAGCAGGTCGAGCCTGCGGCCGGACAGCATGCGCTGCCAGGCGCGTGGTGGCGCACCGGCGCGGTCTGCCGCCATCAGGCTTCCTCCGCGCCGGCGGTTTCCTGCGGGAAACTGAATTTGGCCCAGGCGGGGATGGTGAGCGTCACTGGCACGTCGTCCGCCAGGACCGGCTGGCCGGCATCGAGCGCCGCCTTGACCCTGTCGATGCGGGCGATGGCGAGCCCGGTCACGGTGGCGGTCGAGCCGAGCGTGCCGACCGGACGCCCGCCGACGGTGAGCTCGGCACCGGCGGCGGGCAGAGGAAGCCCAGCCTGGACGATCAGCACGCGCCGCCGGGCTGTGCCCCGATGCTGCATGCGCGACACGACCTCCTGGCCGACATAGCAGCCCTTCTTGAAACCGACACCACCCATCTCGTCGAGCAGCACGTCATGCGGGAACGCATCGCCGAGTGCATAGTCGGACCCGCTCTCGGCAATACCGTGGGCGATGCGGAAAGCCTGCCACGCGGCGATGTCGCCGGCCTCCGCTGTGCCGGCATGGAAGCGCGTGACGCCTTCGTCGCCAAAGCGCCTGTCGGCAACCGCGGTTGAATCACTTTCTGAGACGATTGACTCTTTTCCCCATGCGACAGTGACAAGCGTTTGTTCCGACTTGGCAATCTCGACCTTGGCGCGAAGCCTGTAGAGCATCAGCCGGCGAATGAAATCGTCTGAAACGTCGGCACGGCATTCGATGCGGAAGGCGTTTTCTCCTGCCCGTGAGATCAGGAAGTCGAACAGTATCTTGCCTTGCGGCGTCAGCAGCGCGCCCGGCTTTGCCTCACCATTGCCAAGCGCATCGAGATCGGTGGTCAGGATGTTTTGCAGAAAATGTTCGGCATCCGGGCCGGAGACGGAGATAAGCGCGCGGTCTTTCAGCAGGGCAAAGGGCATGGAGCGGATAAAAGCCTGATCTTGCAAAACGGTTGGCCATTACGTAAGCCGCTGACACTCCCCCCGCAAGAGAGCATCACCATGACCTATGACCTCATCCTGACAGGCGGCACAGTGGTCAATCATGACGGCGAGGGGCTGCGCGACATTGGCGTGAAGGGCGGGCGCATCGCCGCGATCGGCGATCTGCGCCAGGCCTCGGCCGGCGAGACGATCGACTGCCGGGGCCTGCACATCCTGCCCGGTGTCGTCGACAGCCAGGTGCATTTCCGCGAGCCGGGACTGGAGCACAAGGAAGACCTGGAAACGGGATCGCGGGCTGCTGTGCTCGGCGGTGTCACCGCCGTCTTCGAGATGCCCAACACCAACCCGTTGACCACCAGCGAGGCAACGCTTGCCGACAAGGTCCGGCGCGGCAGCGGCCGCATGCATTGCGATTTTGCTTTCTGGGTTGGCGGTACCCGCGATAACGCCAGGGATGTCGGCGACCTCGAGCGTTCGCCGGGAGCTGCGGGAATAAAGGTCTTCATGGGGTCGTCCACCGGTGACCTGCTGGTCGAGGACGACGAAAGCGTCGCCTCGATCCTGAGGAATACCCGCCGCCGCGCCGCTTTTCATTCGGAGGACGAGTTCCGGCTGCGCGAGCGCCTGGGCGAGCGCATTGAGGGCGACCCGTCATCGCATCCCGTTTGGCGTGACGAGATCGCCGCCTTGCGCTGCACCGAACGGCTGGTGCGCATCGCGCGCGACGTCCGGGCCCGCATCCATGTCCTGCACATTTCGACCGCCGAGGAAATCTTGTTCCTCGAACAGCACAAGAATGTCGCGACCTGTGAGGCCACGCCGCACCATCTGACGCTGAGCGCCGACGATTATGCGCGGCTCGGCACGCTGATCCAGATGAACCCGCCGGTGCGGGACAAGCGCCATCGCGACGGCGTCTGGCATGGTATCGCGCAGGGCATTGTGGACGTGCTCGGCTCCGACCACGCGCCACACACATTGGCGGAGAAGGCAAAGCCCTATCCGGCTTCGCCCTCGGGCATGACCGGCGTGCAGACGCTGGTGCCGATCATGCTCGACCACGTCAACGCCGGCCGGCTGACCCTGCAGCGCTTCGTCGATCTCTCCAGCCATGGCCCGCAGCGCATCTTCGGCATGGCCCGGAAAGGCCGTATCGCCGCCGGCTATGACGCCGACTTCACCATTGTCGACATGAAGCGGCGCGAGACCATCACCAACGCGGAAGCCGGCTCGAAAGCCGGCTGGACACCTTATCACGGCAAGGAGGTGACCGGTTGGCCGGTCGGCACGGTCATTCGCGGTCAGCGTGTCATGTGGGAGGGCGAAATCGTTACGCCCGGCCGGGGCAGGGCGGTGGAGTTCTCCGAGGCATTGCCCGGCTAGGCCTTCTCAATACCTTGCAGCCTGGCCGTGCCTTCAATCGCCCGCGACGAAGAAGGTCCATTGCCCGGCGGGTGTGATGCCGACGCGGTAGAAGATGTAGGCGCCGAACTGCTTCATGTCGTCGAAATCGCCGGCGGTGACGATCTTGAACAGCTCGACCCGCTGCCTGGCGTCGAGCCTGTCGAGCGGCAGCGCGAAGAAATACGGCCAGACATAGAGTTCCTGTGGCGTGCCCGCATCGACATGGACGTAGCCGGCGCCAAGCACCTCCTCCA
Source organism: Mesorhizobium salmacidum (SeqCode) (assembly GCF_037179605.1). NCBI lineage: Bacteria > Pseudomonadati > Pseudomonadota > Alphaproteobacteria > Hyphomicrobiales > Phyllobacteriaceae > Mesorhizobium > Mesorhizobium salmacidum (SeqCode). The sequence continues at coordinate 11,776 of NZ_JAPYKS010000015.1, read as the reverse complement.
GAATGGCCAGGATCTCCTGGCCGTCAGGGTCGCCGGACAGCCCTTTGAGGAAGGCGATGGCATCGCCATCGATGTCGGCCAGCGACAGCTGGGTCATGCTGTCGCCCTTGCCGATTAAAGGCCTGAGCTTCTCGATGTCGCCGCTCTTGCAAGCTTCGATGATGAGGTCATGCATGCGTCGCACGGACTCGGGCAGCTTGCCGAGGTCATAGACGACCTCGGGCAAGGGCGCCTGGGGATCGACACGCGGCCTGTTGCTGCCGCCATCCGACGGAATGTCCGGCTCCGCGGCGTCGGGAGCGGCCGGTTGGCTGGCCGAAGGCGGCGTTCCCAGCGGGCCAGGCACGGGAATCGCGCCCCCGGGCGACGACGCGCCGTCGCCCGTCGGGGGTGTGACCGGCGAGGGGAGTTCTTCGCTTTTGATCTCGCTCAGCGCATAGGCAGGGCTGCTGGCCAGGCACGTCACCAAGGCAATCGCGCCACAGCAGGCAGCGAGACGGATGTAGAGGACAAGGCCCATCGGCCTGCCTGACATCGGAAAATTCACTGCCCCTATCTCCCTGCTCCCGGGCATGGTGCCCGGTCGGCATCTACTCGTCAAAGAACCTGATGTTGGTTCAGTGCCGCAGCCGCTCGGGTTCGAAGGCGCCAGCAATCACCTTTTCACGCATACGGTCCAGCAGGGCAAGGGCCGAGGTTTCGCCGTTGGCGCGCAGCATTTCGCCGAATGCCGTTTCGAGCGCCGCCTCGGCAATGATCTCGGGCTCGATGCCGGCCGAAAGGCCTTCCGCCCAGGCTTCGCTGTGGCTCTCAACCGCCGTCAGGCGCTTCTCTTCCCTGACCAGCGCGTCGATGTCGTTGGCAGCATGTTCCATAAGCGATGTCCACCCTTTCAAGCGGCAACCCATCAGTGTGGATCAGGCTTGATCTGTTCCATTCATAGGCAGCGCCAAGTAAGTATCTGTAAATGCGACATTTTTTTGGTCGCGTTTTACAGGGGCCAATTGTATTTGGCGAAGCTGCGTTTCAACCCGGATCAAACTTAGCCGATTAGGCCGGCCTGCGGGGCGAAAACCTTCAGTTTGAGTTAATTCCGCATTCGCGTGGTAAGGTTTGATTAACGCTGTTGCAGAAGTGCAACATCAGAATTGCACCAAGACATGGACAGGCACAAGTAGGATATGCCGACGATCCTTGCCGACGCGCCTGATATCTGTTGATGGATGCTCAGTTGCCATAACGCGAGGCGATGTCGCGCGACAGCGTCTCACCTTCCTTCATATAACGGCTGATGGCTTCAGCGGCCGAAGCGGTGCACTGGGTGTAGGTGCCGCCGAAGGAGCGATAGCCGCGGTTGAAGCTGGCGATGAAGCGGGCGCGGCGTTCTGGATCGGGATTTTCCGAATCGAGCAGTTTTTCCATCTCGCCCCGCCACTGGTCGCCTTTCTCCCCGCACAGATTGCGCAGGAAATGCAGCGACCCCAGAACCTCCGCCAATCGCATCAGCCCCGGCTCGAACGGCGACTCGGCACTGAACGCGGGCCGTACCGGGACGGCCGCGCTGACGGCAAGGCAAATGGCGAGGAGTATTGACGGACGGTTCATAAGCCCAAAGCCGCTACGGTCCGCCGAATGGCCTAAACCGTGGCTGGCGAGACAACATAAGCGTTGTGACGAAACAATTTGTCGCCTGCAAGGCGATTTTTCAGTGCTGCGTCAGCGTGTTTGAATGTGACCGAGGAGTTCCTCGGCGACCGCCAACACCGAGCCGGCAAGCGGTAACAGGGTCATTTCTTTAAGTGTGTAGAAGGCAGCTGTCTCGGCGTCGTCGCTGGCCACGGCCTCGCCACCGGCATAGGCGGCGCCGAACACCGTGAGGAGATAATCGACCGGGTGGCTGTCATCCCTGCCGTCGATGTGGATTTCCCGAAGCGGGCGCAAACCGGTGGCGCGCAAGCCGGTCTCTTCCATCAGTTCACGCCGTGCCGCCTCCTCCAGTGTCTCGTCGCCTTCGACCTTGCCGCCGGGAAAGGCGTAGAACCCTTGCGAAGGCGGCCGTGCCCGTTTCACGAGGAGTACGCTGTCGCCGCGCACGACGGCGACCGAGACGGCGGGAAGTGTCTTGCGTGCTTCGTTCATGATGAGGCTCATTCGAGGACCGGTCTGTTGTGGACCGCCCAGTAAGGGGAAGCATTACCGGTTGCGCAACACCGGTTCCATAGCCACTTTCGAAGCCGAACCATTCGAAAGGCTCCATCATGTGCGGACGTTTTGCCTTGACCGCCACGCCGGACCAGACCGCCGCCTTCCTGGGCCTTGCCGAGCTGGAGGCATTCCCGGCCCGCTACAACATCGCGCCGACACAGCCGGTCCTGATGGCGACCGCCGGCGCGCCGCGGGCTCCGGGCTCCAACCTGCCGGACCGGCAGCCGATGCTGGTGCGCTGGGGCCTCCTTCCCGCCTGGGTCAAGGACACCAGGGAATTTCCGCTGCTGTTCAACGCGCGTTCGGAAGGCGCAATCGAAAAGGCCTCATTCAAGGCCGCCATGCGCCATCGGCGCGCGCTGGTGCCGGCATCCGGCTTTTACGAGTGGCGGCAGACCGGAGGCAAGAAGGGGCAACCCTATTGGATCCGGCCGCGGCATGGCGGGCTGGTCGCCTTTGCCGGTCTGATCGAAACCTATGCCGAGCCGGGCGGCTCGGAGATGGACACCGGCGCCATCCTGACTGTGAACGCCAATGCCGACATCGCCCATATCCATGACCGGATGCCGGTGGTGATCGATATCCCCGACTTTGCCCGCTGGCTGGATTGCCGTACGCGCGAACCGCGCGATGTCGCTGATTTGCTGCGGCCGGCGAAGCCCGATTTCTTCGAGGCGATTCCCGTCTCCGACCTCGTCAACAAGGTCGCCAACACCGGACCGGAGATACAAGAGAGGGGCGAGATCGGACCTGAGCCCGATAAAGCCAGGCGCAAGAAACCCGGCGCGGACGAAAGTCAAATGACGCTGTTCTAGCGAAGCCCGTCGGGGCCTTAAATCAGGGCGCTTGTTCGCGCCCCTCGGGGCCGGCGATTGCGTCGGCCGGAGCGCCGCTTCAGGCGGCGCGGGGCGATACGATCTTCTGCGCCGGCTTGTTCTTCTTGGCGGTGTGAAGAAGGGCGGCGACGATAGCTGCCGGGCCGATCGCACGATAGTGGTTGGTCAGCGCCGGTTGCTTGGCGCGGTTGGCTTCCTGCTTGCTTCGAGGCATGTTTCTCTTCCCAGATAACGTTTTCGTGTATGCGATTTGGTCGCCGAATCCGACCAAATCGTGACGCTTGGTGATCTAGCCGGCGAATGTTTCATGACTGTGCCGACATGTTTAATAAAATGTTTCATTGGCTGATTCCGTGTGATCGGGCGATGCGTTTGCCAGTCTTTGCGACGTTTTTCCCGGGATCAGCGACTTGACGGCAACACCGGCCAAGGCGATAAAGCCGCCCATGAAAACGTCTTTCGCCATTTGTGGCATTTGCATTATTGGCTAGCCTCGCGCTGGTCCGGACGTTTTCGCCTCATCTTTCCCCAGATTGGACAAACGCCCCGGCCAGCAGGCTGGAGCCAGATTTGCGCCTCGGCGCTGGGCTGGCTCCATCCAGACAAGAAGTTCTGAAACCGGGAAGGCATGGAATGTCTGACGCATCGCAGGGCCTGCGCCTCTACAACACGCTGACGCGCACGAAAGAGGACTTCGTGCCGATCGATCCGCGAAATGTGCGCATGTATGTCTGCGGCCCGACCGTCTACGACTTCGCCCATATCGGCAACGCCAGGCCGGTGATCGTCTTCGACGTGCTGTTTCGTCTGCTGCGCCATCTCCATGGCGAGACGCACGTCACCTATGTGCGCAACATCACCGACGTCGACGACAAGATCAACGCGCGCGCCTTGCGGGACTTCGGCGGCGAGATCGCTTCAGGGGCACTTTCGCTCAACGAGGCGATCCGGCGGGTTACCGAAAAAACGGCCGATCAGTTCCACAGGGATGTCGCGACGCTTGGCTGCCTGGAGCCGACGGTCGAGCCGCGCGCCACCGAATTCGTCGAGCCCCGCGCCGACGGCAAGGCTGACATGATCACCTTGATTCAAAGCCTGATCGGACGCGGCCATGCCTATGTCGCGGCGGGCGAAGTGCTGTTCGATACGGCGTCGATGCCGGACTACGGGCAATTGTCGAGGCGCAATCTCGACGAGCAGCAGGCCGGCGCCCGCATCGCCGTCGACGCGCATAAGAAGAACCCCGGCGATTTCGTGCTGTGGAAACTGTCGTCGCCGGAGGAGCCCGGTTGGCAAAGTCCATGGGGCAGGGGCCGGCCCGGCTGGCATATCGAGTGCTCGGCCATGTCGGCCGCCTATCTCGGCGAGGTCTTCGATATCCATGGCGGCGGCCTCGATCTGATCTTCCCGCACCATGAGAACGAGATCGCCCAGTCGCGCTGCGCCCACGGCACGTCGGTCATGGCCAATGTGTGGATGCACAATGGCTTCCTGCAGGTCGAGGGCCAGAAGATGTCGAAGAGCCTCGGCAATTTCTACTCGATCCACGAGTTGCTGGAGACCGACACTTTTGGTGGTCGCAAATGGCCCGGCGATGTGCTGCGACTGGCGATGCTGATGACGCATTACCGCGAACCGATCGACTTTTCCGTGCGCAAGCTGGAGGAGGCGGAAAACACGCTGCGCAAATGGAAACGCGCGGCGGATCTTGCGCCGGCCGCGGGAAGTCAGTTGCCGGTTGAGGTCGTGGAGGCGCTGTCGGATGATCTTGCGACCTACGCTGCCTTCCAGCAACTCACCCAGCTTGCCGGCGAGGCGACCGACTTTGACGGTAGCGGCGACAACGCCGCCGCCGTCGCATTGAAGACCGCTCTCACCTTCCTTGGCTTCGATATTGGCGCGACCAAGGTGGACGAAACCGTGGTCGCCAAAGCGATTGCCGAGCGCCTGACGCTTATCGCTGCGAAAAATTGGACAGAGGCCGACCGCGTGCGCGATGAACTTCTGGCGCAAGGTGTACAGTTGAAGGACGGCAAGGACCCGGTCACCGGCGAGCGCGTGACGACGTGGGAGATCAAGCGGTGAGGCTAATGGCGGGAATGGAGAGGTCATCGCGAGGCGCCCCCCTCTGCCCTGCCGGGCATCTCCCCCTCCAGGGGGGAGATCGGCAGCTTCATCGATGGCGCCGAATCTTCAACGTCGGCGATTGGCGAAAGCCGAAGCGACGTCCAATCTCCCCCCTTGAGGGGGAGATGTCCGGAAGGACAGAGGGGGGGCGCCTCGCGATGACCCATCATCTCGTATCTCCCCTTAATCGTGGCAATGCGCGCAAGATGCGCAAGGCAATGACCGATGCCGAACTCAAACTTTGGAATGAGATACGTGCACATCGCCTTATGGGGCTGGCTTTCAGGCGCCAGATGCCGATCGCTGGCTACATCGTCGACTTTGCTTGCCCGACCAGAAAACTGATCGTCGAGATTGACGGCTCCCAACATGCAACGGCCAAAACCTCGGAGATGGATGCGGCGCGTACCGCGAAGCTTGAAGCGCTGAGCTGGACCATCCTGCGCTTCTGGAATGACGACGTCATCCGCGATATCGACAATGTCTGCCAGCACATCGTGATCGTGGCCGGTTTGGCCGATGCTGTGATGCCGGCAAGCCAACCAGCAACGGAGGAGCTCGTTCCATGATCGATCATCTTGGCATCGCCGTTTCCGATTTCGATGCTTCCAAGGCCTTCTACGACAAGGCGATGGCGCCTTTGGGCGCCTCGCTGCTTTACATGGTGCCGCAGGAATATACCGGCGGCACCAAGGTCGGCGGTTATGGCCGCGACCGGCCGGTGTTCTGGCTGAGCGCGGCAAGGGAAAAGCCCCGGGATCACCAGCACGTCGCCTTCACAGCGCGCAGCCGCGCCGAGGTCAACGCCTTCCATGCCGCCGCCCTTGCAGCCGGCGGCAGGGACAATGGCGGGCCGGGCCTGCGTCCGCACTATCACCCCAATTACTACGGCGCCTTGTCTTCGATCCCGACGGCAACAATGTCGAGGCGGTCTGTCATGATCCGGAGTGAAAACCGATGAGCCTCGACAACCGGCCGGTCTACACCGGCGGCTGCCAGTGCGGCGCGGTGCGCTTCCGCGTCGAAGGCGCGCTTGGCGACGCCTCGGTCTGCCACTGCCGCATGTGCCAGAAGGCGAGCGGCAATTTCTACCTGCCGCTGGTCTCGGTGCGGGGCGCCAAGGTCGACTGGACGCGCGGCGAGCCCAAGCGTTTCCGTTCCTCCAATGCCGCCTGGCGCGGCTTCTGCGCCGACTGCGGCACGCCGCTGACCTTCGAGGCGCCCGACGGCATGGCGCTGGCGATCGCGGCCTTCGACGATCCGGCTGGTATCGCGCCGACCATTCAATGGGGCACGGAAGCAAAACTGCCCTATGTGGATTCCATTCCGCGATTGCCGGGCGAGGATACGATGGCGGATAGTGGCTCGGCCCCCTATCTCGCCGAACTCGTCTCCTATCAGCATCCCGACCACGACACCGACCAATGGCCGCCGGAGGAAAGACCATGACCGAGACCGTCCGAACCGGCGGGTGCCAATGCGGCGCCGTGCGCTTCCGCATCAAGGGCGCGCTGGGACGCGCGTCCATCTGCCATTGCCGCATGTGCCAGAAACAGTTCGGCTCCTTCTTCGGCGCCTTGGTGACGGTGCCCAAGGACGGCGTCGAGTGGACCCATGAAGAACCAAGCTATTTCCAGTCTTCGGTTAACATCGATCGCGGATTCTGCGCCCGTTGCGGCACGCCGCTGACCTATCGCCAGCCCGGCGGGCTCGAGATCGCCATCGGCGCCTTCGACGACCGCTCGGATCTGGCGCCGCGGATCCAGGTCAATTACGCGGCACGGCTGCCTTGGGTGGAGACGATCTTCGATCAGCCTGTCCACGATGATCCCGACTATTACGCGCGGCAGGAGCAGATCATCTCCTTTCAACATCCCGATCACGAAACGGCCAATTGGCCGCAACAGGGCCTGAAACTATGAGCTTGCGCACCCTCTACCCGGAAATCGAACCGTTCGACTCGGGGATGCTCGACGTCGGTGATGGCCATAGGGTCTATTGGGAGCGGTCAGGCACCAAAGGCGCCAAGCCAGCCGTGTTCCTGCATGGCGGGCCGGGCGGCACCATCTCGCCAAAACACCGGCGGCTGTTCGACCCCAAGCTTTACGATGTCATTCTGTTCGATCAGCGCGGCTGTGGAAAGTCGACGCCGAACGCCTCGCTGGAGGCCAACACGACCTGGCATCTCGTTGCCGACATCGAACGCCTGCGCGAAATGGCCGGCTTCGACAAATGGCTGGTGTTTGGCGGCTCCTGGGGCTCGACGCTGGGGCTCGCCTATGCCGAGACACACCCTGATCGCGTCAGCGAACTGGTGGTGCGCGGCATCTATACGCTGACCCGCGCGGAGCTCGAATGGTACTATCAGTTCGGTGTCTCAGAGATGTTCCCAGACAAATGGGAGCGCTTCCTGGCGCCGATCCCGGAGGCCGAGCGCAGTGACATGATGGGTGCCTACCGCAAGCGGCTGGTCGGGTCCGATCGCAAGGCTCAGATAGAGGCCGCCCGCGCCTGGAGCCTGTGGGAAGGCGAGACGATCACCCTGCTGCCGGAGCCTGAAACCAGCGGTCCGTTTGGCCAGGATGACTACGCCGTCGCCTTCGCCCGCATCGAGAACCATTATTTCGTCCACGCCGGTTGGCTGGAGGAGGGGCAGTTGCTGCGCGATGCCGGGAAGCTCAAGGACATCCCCGGCACCATCGTCCATGGCCGTTACGATATGCCGTGCCCGGCGCGCTACGCCTGGGCGCTGCACAAGGCGTGGCCCAAGGCCGACTTTCATCTGATCGAAGGCGCCGGCCATGCCTATTCGGAGCCGGGCATCCTCGACCGACTGATCCGCGCGACGGACAAGTTTGCAGGCAAATGACCATGTCCCGCGAGCGTCTCTATCTCTTCGACACCACGCTCCGCGATGGCCAGCAGACGCCGGGCATCGACTTTTCGGTCGAGGACAAGATCGCGATTGCCAAACTGCTCGACGAGTTCGGTTTCGACTATGTCGAAGGGGGTTATCCCGGCGCCAATCCGACCGACACGGCCTTCTTCCGGGAAAAGCGCACCGCACGCGCAAAGTTCGTCGCCTTCGGCATGACCAAGCGCGTAGGGGTATCGGCCTCCAACGATCCGGGGCTGGCGGCGCTCGTTCAATCGAAGTCGGACGCCATCTGCTTCGTCGCCAAGAGCTGGGACTATCATGTCCGCGTGGCGCTCGGCTGCACCAACGACGAGAATCTGGAGTCCATCAAGGCCTCGGTCGAGGCGGCGGGCGCTTCGGCCAAGGAAGCGATGGTCGACTGCGAGCATTTCTTCGACGGCTTCAAGGCCAACCCGGACTATGCGCTGGCCTGCGCCAAGACAGCCTATGATGCGGGCGCCCGCTGGGTGGTGCTTTGCGACACGAATGGCGGCACGCAGCCCTCGGAAGTGCGGCTAATCGTTGAGAAGGTCATCGCCGCGGGCATTCCGGGCGAGCATCTCGGCATCCACGCCCATGACGACACCGGCCAGGCGGTGGCCAATTCCCTTGCCGCCGTCGAGGCTGGCGTGCGCCAGGTCCAGGGTACGCTGAACGGCATCGGCGAACGTTGCGGCAATGCCAATCTGATCTCGATCGTGCCGACACTGGCGCTGAAGCCGGCTTTCGCCGACCGCTTCGAGACTGGAATTTCAGCTGAAGCGCTGACCGGCATCTCCAGGCTGTCCCGCGCCTTCGACGAATTGCTGAACCGCGCCCCGGAAGCGCAGGCACCCTATGTCGGCTCGTCCGCCTTCGCCACCAAGGCCGGCATCCATGCTTCCGCACTGGCCAAGGAGCCGGCGACCTATGAGCATGTACCGCCGGAATCGGTCGGTAACCGACGCCGTGTCATGGTCTCCGACCAGGGCGGCAAGGCCAATTTCCTCGCCGAGTTGAAGCGGCGCGGCATCGATGTGCCGAAGGACGACCACCGGCTCGATGCCCTGATATCCGTGGTCAAGGAGCGTGAAGCGTCGGGCTATGCCTATGAGGGCGCCGACGCCTCCTTCGAGCTCCTGGCGCGCAAGATGCTGCATGGCCTGCCCGAGTTTTTCCACGTCACCTCGTTCCGCTGCATGATCGAGCGCCGCTTCGATGCCAATGGCCAGTTGAAGACGGTGTCGGAAGCGGTGGTCAAAGTGCTGGTCGAAGGCGAGGAGAAGATGTCGGTGGCCGAGGGCCATGGCCCCGTCAACGCTCTCGACATCGCGCTGCGCAAGGATCTCGGCAGATACCAGAACGAGATCGCCGATCTCGAACTCGCCGACTTCAAGGTGCGTATCCTCAATGGCGGCACCGAGGCCATCACTCGCGTACTCATCGAATCGCATGACGGCACCGGTGCCCGCTGGTGGACGGTCGGCGTTTCCGAAAACATCATCGACGCCTCGTTTCAGGCGCTGATGGATTCGATCATCTACAAGCTGATGAAGAACCGCGAAATGGCGGGGCTGGTGGCGGCGGAGTAAGTTTGAACCATCAGCGAAAGTCCATTGATCCATCAGAACTTTGCGATGGTCTTGCCAAGGTTACTGGGCCATAGCGTCGGGCCATGGCCGCAGAAGCAATTACCCCCGATGCAGATTCAAAAGCCCGCCGCGGCTTCCTGCTGGCGCTGGGTGCCTATCTCTTGTGGGGATTGCTGCCCTTCTACATGAAGGCGGTGGCGCATCTGCCGCTTGGCGAGGTGATTGCACATCGCATCGTCTGGTCGGTACCGATTGCCGCGGCGGTCCTGATCTGGGCCGGCCGCACGGCGGACTTCAAGGCGGCGATCCGCTCCCCCCGCACCATCGCCATGGCGGCGCTGACGGCGGCGCTGATCTCGGTCAACTGGGGCATCTATGTCTGGGCGATCGCCGTCGATCGCACCGTCGAGACCGCGCTGGGCTATTATATCAACCCGCTGGTCAGCGTCGTCGTCGGCGCGTTGCTGCTCGGTGAGCGCCTCAATCGGCTGCAGATCGCGGCGGTGGTGCTTGCTGCGGTTGCCGTCGGCGTGCTGACGATCGAGGGCGGCAAGCTGCCCTGGGTATCGCTGGCATTGGCGTTTTCCTTCGCCGCCTACGGCTTCTTCCGCAAGACCCTGCCGATCGGTCCCAGCCAGGGTTTCCTGCTCGAAGTGCTTTTGCTGTCGGTGCCGGCGCTGGGCTACATCATCTTCCTGATCGCCACCGGACAGGATCATTTCGTCGCCGGCAATGGCATCGACACCGCGCTACTCATCGGCTGCGGGCCGGTGACCGCCGTGCCGCTGCTGCTGTTCGCCTTCGGCGCCAAGCTGCTGCGCCTGTCGACCATCGGCCTCATGCAGTACATAGCGCCAACCATGGTGTTTCTGATCGCCGTGCTGATCTTCGACGAGCCGTTCGGCACCACGCAGGCCATCGCCTTTGCGCTGATCTGGGCGGCGCTGGCGATCTATTCCTGGTCCATGCTGGCGACGGCGCGTCGGGCTACATCTGTCCGAGCCGCCTGACGAAAAGATAGGTCACGCCCGCGATCAGCAGCGATACGGCCGTGACCACCCAAAAGCCCAATGGAGTGTTGACCAGCGGCAAGCCGCCGACATTCATGCCGAACAGGCCCGAGATGATGGTCATCGGCAACAGCACCGCCGTCATCACCGACAGCACATAGAGCAGCCGGTTCGACTGCGTCGTCAGCTTGGCCATCAGCTCGTCCTGCAGCAGCCGCGTGCGCGCCTGCAGCTGCTCGCCATCATAGTGCAATGTCTGGGCGCGGTGCGACAGCCGCGCCGCCATGTCGTTGATCGAATCCGGCAGGTCGTTGCGGTGCGAATGGTCGAGATGGCGAAACAGATTGGTCAGCGTCGCCATCTGCCGATGGATGACCACCAGGTGCCGGCGTGCATCGACCAGCGCTTGCCGCTCATTGTGCCATGCGTCGCAGACGATACGGTCCTCGATGCCGTCGAGACTGTCGCTGAGTGTCGCGAGTTCGGCGGCCATTCCGTCGAACGACTGGCCGACGACAGCCTCGATCAGCTCGGCCGGAGAGCGGAATTTGCGCGATCCGTTCTCGATCGCCTTGCGGATGTTGTCAACCGATTGCAGCGGTTGTTTGCGGGCGCCGACCAGCATCGTATCGTTGAGAGCAAAGCGGAAATGACCAAGCCCGCCGGCTTCCGCCGAATAGTCGTGGCGCAGGTCCGGCAGATCGCCATAGAGCCAGTCATCCTCGAGATCGATGTGGCAGCCATGGCTGGCGCTCAGGAAGGCTTCGCGCACCGGCGCCGGCAACGCCTGATCGGCGCCGATCTCGTGACGGGCGCGCATGTCGGAAAGCTGGTAGCTGCGCCATGTCCAGTGCGCGGCGGCGGCCTCCCGGGTACGCACACCCTCGGTGGTAAAGTGATAAATGAAGAACAGCCCGTGTTCATCGGGCAGATAAGGCGACAGGTCAGAGCCTTCGGAGGGGAGGGCGATGTTCATGGCGGCTTCGCCGGTCTCTGATGCGGTCGGGGTCGCGGGGGCGGCCAAGCACGATCTCTAGGACGTAGTGACGATTTAACGGGTTGGGATTCCCAAGGAAGGGCAAATCAGATTCAACGCTGATTTTTGGAGGT